>JAJPIH010000203.1 GCA_021324875.1 Alphaproteobacteria bacterium | reverse complement strand
CTCCGATCGGAGAAGGCGTCGCGGCCACACCATGAGCCCGCCGGCCCAAAAAGGCGCGCTCGATTGCCGCCTCTTTCTGTCCACGATGCGCGCTGGTTTGCCCGAACGGGCGCAGCTCGGGAGGTTCCAAGAAACGGCCGGCCTATCGAAATCCTTTCGAGCGCGGCGCGCCGAGCGCGCGGGGTGCCCTCGCGCCACCAGTCGCGCGGGCGAAACCGTCAGCCGCGCAGCACCTCGAGCATTGTCGTGCCGATTTCCGCCGGCGAACGCGCGACCGTGACACCGGCGCTTTTGAGCGCCTCGATCTTGTCTTCGGCGCCGCCCTTGCCGCCGGAATGATCGCGCCGGCATGACCCATGCGCCGGCCGGGCGGTGCCGTCGCCCCGGCGATAAACCCAACCACCGGCTTTTTGCGCCGCTCCGACTTCAAGAACGCCGCGCCGTCCTCCTCGGCATTGCCGCCGATCTCGCCGATCATGACGATCGCCTCGGTCTCGTCGTCGGCCAGAAACATTTCGAGCACTTCGACAAAATTGGTGCCGTTGACCGGATCGCCGCCGATCCCCACGCAGGTCGATTGCCCGAGCCCGGCCGCGGTCGTCTGCGCCACCGCTTCATAGGTCAAGGTGCCCGAGCGCGACACGATGCCGATCTTGCCGCGGCGATGGATGTGGCCGGGCATGATGCCAATCTTGCACTCGTCGGGGGTGATGACGCCGGGGCAATTCGGCCCGATGAGCCGCGTCTTGGTGCCGCCAAGCGCGCGCTTGACGCGGACCATGTCGATGACCGGGATACCTTCGGTGATGCACGCCACAAGCGGAATTTCGGCGGCGACCGCTTCGAGGATCGCATCGGCGGCAAAGGGCGGCGGCACATAGATCACGCTGGCCGTGCAGCCGGTCGCGGCGACCGCTTCGCGCACCGTATCGAACAACGGCAGATCGAGATGGCGGCTGCCACCTTTGCCCGGGGTCACGCCGCCGACCATCTTGGTGCCGTAAGCGATCGCCTGTTCCGAATGGAATGTGCCTTGCGAGCCGGTGAAGCCCTGGCACAACACCCGGGTTGCGGCATTGACCAGTATCGCCATCAGCGCGCCTCCTTGACCGCCGCGACGATCTTCTGCGCGGCGTCGGCGAGATTTTCGGCGGCAAGGATCGGCAGCCCGGATTGCTGCATGATCCGCTTGCCGAGATCGACATTGGTGCCTTCGAGGCGGACCACCAGCGGCACATGCAGATTGATCTCGCGCGCCGCACCGACCACGCCCTCGGCGATGACGTCGCAACGCATGATCCCGCCAAAAATGTTGACCAGGATTCCTTCGACATTGGGATCGGACAGGATCAGCTTGAACGCCGTCGATACCCGCTCGCGGGTGGCGCCGCCGCCGACGTCGAGAAAATTGGCCGGGCTGCCGCCATAGAGCTTGATGATGTCCATCGTCGCCATCGCGAGGCCGGCGCCATTGACCATGCAGCCGATATTGCCGTCGAGTTTGATGTAATTGAGCGCGTGTTTGCCGGCCTCGACCTCGGTCGGGTCTTCCTCGTCCTCGTCGCGCAGCGCGGCGATATCGGCGTGGCGGAACAGCGCGTTGTCGTCGAAACTCATTTTCGCGTCGAGTGCCACAAGCTCGCCGGCGCCGGTCACGACCAGCGGGTTGATCTCGGCAACCGAGGCATCGAGTTTGGTAAAGGCGCGATAGAGGGCGGTGACAAATTTGACCGCGGTGGCGATTTGGCCGCCTTCGAGGCCCAGCCCGAAGGCAAGTTCGCGGGCATGAAACGGCTGAATGCCGGTGGCCGGATCGATCGCGATTTTGAGGATCTTTTCCGGCGACCGGGCCGCCACCTCCTCGATCTCGACTCCCCCTTCGGTTGAGCCGATCACGGTCACGCGGCCGCTGTCGCGGTCGATCAGCATGCCGAGATAGAGCTCGCGCGCGATGTCGCAACCTTCCTCGACATAGACGCGCTTGACCTCGCGACCCGCCGGTCCGGTCTGATGGGTGACAAGGGTATGCCCGAGCAGCGCGCGCGCGGCGGCCTCGACCTCCGCGCGGCTGCGCACGACTTTGACACCGCCGGCTTTGCCGCGACCGCCGGCATGGATCTGGGCCTTGACCACCCACACCCCGCCGCCCAGCCGGTCGGCGACCGCCGCCGCCTCGGCCGGGGTGTAGGCGACGCCGCCTTTCGGCACCGCGACCCCGAATCGCGAGAACAGCTCCTTGGCCTGGTATTCATGGATGTTCATCGCTCACCCCGCCAGCGGCATCTTTTTGACGACCTCGACGAGATCGCGCACTGCACCGACAGATTTGTCGAATTCGGCTCTCTCGGCCTGGTTGAGGTCGATTTCGACGATGCGCTCGACCCCGCCGGCGCCGATCACCACCGGCACCCCGACATAGAGGTCGCGCACCCCATACTGGCCGGTCAGCCACGCCGCGCACGGCAAAACCCGCTTTTTGTCGCGCAAATACGCCTCGACCATCGCGATCGCCGAACTGGCCGGGGCATAAAAGGCCGAGCCCGTCTTCAACAGCCCGACGATTTCGGCGCCGCCGTCGCGGGTGCGCTGCACGATCTTGTCGAGCCGCTCCTGCGTCGTCCATCCCATGCGCACCAGATCGGGCAGAGGGATACCGGCGACCGTCGAATAGCGCACCAGCGGCACCATCATGTCGCCATGACCGCCGAGAACAAACGCGCTTACGTCTTCGACCGAGACGCCCAGCTCCTCGGCGAGGAAGTAGCGAAACCGCGCGCTGTCGAGCACGCCGGCCATCCCGACGACCCGGTTGGGCGGCAGCCCGCACGCTTCGCGCATGACCCAGACCATCACGTCGAGCGGGTTGGTGATCGTGATGACAAAGGCCTGCGGACAATGCGTCTTGATCGCCTGGCCGACGGTCGAGACGATTTTGGCGTTGGTGCCGATCAGGTCGTCGCGGCTCATCCCCGGCCGGCGCGCGATTCCGGCGGTGACCACGACGACATCCGCCCCGGCCATCGCGGCGTAATCATTCGAGCCGCGAATAACGGCGTCATAGCCCTCGATCGGCGCGCCCTCGGCGATGTCGAGCGCCTTGCCCTGCGGTACCCCTTCGACGATGTCGAGGAGGACGATATCGCCCAGTTCCTTGAGCCCGGCGAGGTGGGCGATGGTTCCGCCGACTTGCCCGGCGCCGACCAGCGCGATTTTGTTGCGTGCCATTGCTGTGCCTCATGCTCGCCGCGCCGAGCGCAGCCGACCCCGGGGCCTGCTCTTAGCGCCAATTGCGCCGTCGGGCAAGGCGGCGGGGTCAGAGCAGCATGCCATCCGGCGCCCATCATACCCGGCGGCGCGGAAAATCAGCCGGCCCCGCGCTTGTGCGGGAATAACCGAGGCGGTGCAAAGTCGTAGATTGCGAACGGCGAGACCCGGGCACTGCCGCCAGCCCGGTCGCCTGGCAAGCGCGCTGTGCCGAGGTCACGGATTAGCGAGAATATGATGGTAAAATCGGCCGAACTCTTTGATGATGGCGTGGTTAACCGCCCCGCTTGCGGCCTTCGGCGACAGACGGGTGCGATGCGGGCGGTTGACGCCGCGCAGTATTGTCAGTTCTTCGTCTTGACGGCACGCAATGGCAATAGAGGCGGCCTCGATCGAAGCGCATATACCGGGATTGCGACGTTTTGCTCGTGCGCTGGTGCGCGGCGACCGTGAACGTGCCGATGATCTCGTCCAAGACAGCCTCGAGCGCGCGCTGTCGCGCTGGCATTTGCGTCGCCCCGAGGGTGATTTGCGCAGCTGGCTCTACACGATCCTCTACAATCGCTTTCTCAGCGAGCAGCACCGGCAAAGGCGACGCGGGGTGCACAACTCATTGAATGAAGCGGCTGAATCCGAATTGCCGCAGGTCCGGGGCGGGCAGGATCAGGCGCTCGAACATCGTGACCTGCTGCGTGCCTTCGCCGCCCTGTCCGCCGAACAACGCTCGGTGCTGTTCCTCGTGGGTGTCGAAGATCTTTCCTACGAAGAGGCCGCGCGCGTGCTGGGGGTGCCGATCGGCACCGTCATGTCGCGCCTGTCGCGCGGACGCGAGCGCCTACGGCATTTCATGAACCGCGACATCGACGAGCCCGAGCCCGCGCCGCGGAGAGCGAAATGAGCTCGGAACGGGCCGACCTCGACGAGCGCGACTTTCAGGCCAGTCTCGACGGCCGCTTGTCGCCGGAGCGCGCCGCGGCGGTCGAAGCCTATCTCGCCGCGCATCCCGACGAGAAAGCGCGCTACGAGCGCGATGCCGAATTGCGCCGCGCACTGCGCGCCGCTTGGGCGGCCGAGCTCGATGAGCCGGTTCCGAGCGGGTTGCGGGTGGCGCGGCTGTCGGCCGAGCGGCGGCGGCGGCAATATTGGCAGGTCGGGGCCATCGCCGCGGCGCTCGTGCTGTTCGTGCTCGGCGGGATCGGCGGCTGGACCGCGCGCAACGCCGGGCTCGGGCTGATGTCGTCGACGCGAAGCGCCCGGGCGGCGACCGAGCGCGAAATCACCGCCGATGCCCTGGCCGCGCACCGCGTCTTCTCGGTCGAGGTGCGCCACCCGGTCGAAGTCGACGCCGCCCAGCAAGCCCATCTCGTCCAATGGCTGTCGCGACGGCTTGGCCACCCGCTGCGGGTGCCAGATCTCAACGCGGCCGGGTTTCAACTGATGGGTGGTCGCCTGCTGCCCTCGGAAGACGGTCCGGCGGCGCAATTCATGTACCAGAACGGCAACACCCGGCTGACCTTGTACGAACGCGCCGATAGCGCCGGCGAAACCGCCTTCCGCTACACGGAGCAAAACGGCATCGGGCTGTTTTATTGGTCAGATCAGGACTTCGGCTATGCGCTGGCGGGCAAACTCGGCCGCGAACAGCTGCTCAAGATCGCCGAGCTTGTCTATCACCAGCTCTCGAGCGAGGGCGCGAAACCGCCGACCGCAGGCAAAGCCAGCTGACCACCATCCGCGGCGGCCACAGCGTGGGTCTCAGCCGGCCGCCGCGCGCCGCCCCGGCGCATTTGTGGCGGCCGTTAGGTCAGCAGTTCCGCGAGTACCGCATCGAGCCGCTGGCGACCGGCCGCGGTGGCCGCGATGTGGGTCTCGCTGATGCGCACAAATCCGCCCTCCACCAGAGCCGGCAGCGAGCGCGCAAACAAGGCCTCGATCGGGATTCCGGCCAGCGCCTCGAGGCGAGCGCGGGCGATCCCCTCGCTCAGCCGCAAGCCCATCATCACCAATTCGACGATCTGGGCGTCGCGGTCGATCGCGCCGAACTCTTCGAAACCGTGGCCACCCGCTTCGACCGCGGCCAGCCAGGCCTCGGGGACCCGCCGCTGGCGGGTGGCGTATTTGACCTTGCCTTGGCTCAAGCGTCCGTGGGCCCCCGGCCCGATCCCGACATAGTCCTCGTAGCGCCAGTAAGCGAGGTTGTGCCGGCATTCATGCCCCGGCCGGGCATGGTTTGAAATTTCATAGGCCGGCAGGCCGGCTGCGGCCAGTCGCGCCTGCGTCATCTCATAGAGTTCGGCGGCGGCCTCGTCACCGAGCGGCACCAGCCTGCCGCGCCCCGCCATGACCGCAAAGACGGTCGCCGGCTCGATCGTCAGCTGGTAGAGCGACAGGTGGTCGCCGGCCAGCGCCAATGCCTCGTCGAGCTCACGGCGCCACGCCGCCGGCGTCTGGTCAGGCCGTGCGTAGATCAGGTCAAACGAAAACCGCGGGAAGATCTTGCCCGCGGTTTCGATGGCGGCAACCGCCTCGGCGCGGTCGTGAGCGCGGCCGAGAAATTTAAGCGCGGCCGGATCGAGAGACTGGACCCCGAGCGACAAGCGGTTGACCCCGGCCTCGGCATAGGCGCGAAAGCGGCCGGCTTCGGCCGAGTTGGGATTGGCTTCGAGCGTGATCTCGACATCTGCCGCGGTCGGCCAACGGGCTTTGACCCGCTCGATGAGCGCCGCCACGGTTTCGGCCGGCATCAGTGACGGCGTGCCGCCGCCGAAGAACACCGATCCGACGATGTGGTCCGAGGTCAGCGCCGCCTGATGATCAAGGTCGGCGAGCAGCGCCCTTGTCCAGCGCGCGGGATCGATGCGCTCGCGGACATGGCTGTTGAAATCGCAATAGGGGCATTTAGAGCGGCAGAAGGGCCAATGCACATAGATGGCCAGCGGCCGCGGCTCGGGCAGCGACCGGTCTTCCCGCGGCGGCAAACCGGGCGCGAGGATCGGCTCGCCGGGCATCCGACGGCGCTCCGGAATTTCGGTCGTGTTCAACTCAGACAGGCCTCGACCAGTTTGGCAAAGGCGCGGGCGCGGTGGCTGATACGATGCTTTTCCGCGGGATCGAGCTCGCCGAAAGTCAGGCTGCCACCCTGCGGAACAAACATCGGGTCATAGCCGAAACCGCGATTGCCGCGCGGCGGCCATACCAGGCGGCCGGCGACCTCGCCGCGAAAGCTCTCGAGGTGGCTGTCGGGCCAAGCGAGCGCCAACACCGCAACAAACACCGCGGCGCGATCGCGGCCGCCGAGCTCACGCTCGACCCGCGCCATCGCCTGGGCGAAATCCTTCGCCGGACCGGCCCAGCGCGCCGAATAGATCCCGGGAGCGCCACCGAGCGCCGGCACGACCAGCCCCGAATCATCGGCCAGCGCCGGCAGCCGGGCCGCCTGCGCCGCGGCATGAGCCTTTAATGCGGCATTGGCCTCAAAACTGTCGCCGGTTTCCTCCGGCTCGGGCAGGCCCAGCGCCTGGGCGGCGATCGCCTCGACGCGGTAAGGCCGCAGCAGGGCGCCGATTTCCACAACCTTGCCGGAGTTGTGACTGGCAATGACGATCCGCCGCTCGTCGAGCTTCCGCGCCATCAGCTGTTTCCCAGACCGAGCGCCTGCCATTGGCGGCGGGTCAGATCGCGTATGCCCAACCGCGCCAGCCGCAGCATCTCGGCGAACATCGCCTCGTCAAATGGTGCACCTTCGGCGGTGGCCTGGATCTCGACAATGGCGCCACGACCGGTCAGCACAAAATTGGCGTCCGTCAGGGCTTGCGAATCCTCGCTATAATCGAGATCGAGCACCGCCCCACCGGCGATAATACCGCACGACACGGCGGCGACGCTGTCTTTAAGCGGCAACGCCGCGACCTGGCCGGCGGCGACAAGTGTGCTCAACGCCTTGTGCAGTGCCACATAGCTGCCCGTGACAGCCGCGGTTCGGGTCCCGCCATCGGCCTGGAGCACATCGCAATCGATGCGCAGCTGGCGCTCCCCCAAAGCAACCAGATCGGTCACCGCCCGCAGACTGCGGCCGATCAGCCGCTGAATTTCCTGGGTGCGTCCGCTCTGCCGCCCGCGCGCCGCCTCGCGCTCGGTGCGGGTCTGGGTCGAGCGCGGCAGCATGCCATATTCGGCGGTGATCCAGCCCTTCCGGTGTTGCGCAGAAACGGCGGCACCCTGTCCTCAACGGTAACGGTGCACAGCACATGGGTGTCGCCGAATTTTGCCAGGCACGAGCCCTCGGCGTATTTGGCCACACCCGGTTCGAGACTGACCGGGCGCATCATGTCGGGAGCGCGTCCCGAAGCTCGCATTTTCGCCTCCGCCGGACTGAGCGGCGCGACGCTACCCGCGCCCGGTGGCGACGTCCACCCCCGCGACGCCATCGCCAACCGGGCGCGCCCGAAGCTGGCAGCAGCTTGGCGCCGGGCGCCGGGGCGATTATCGTCGCTCCATGACCGCCAATCGCACGCCCGCGTTTTCCTATCGGCTGGGATTGAACCAGCCGCGTTCGAGCCCAACCGTCCGCCGGTTGACGGAAATGGCCGACATGGTCGGCCGCGACACCGCCGGAGCGCTGCGGATCGAGGTCTTTCCGGAGAGCCGCCTCGGGCCCGACCCGCAAATGCTGGCCGATATGCGGGCCGGCCAGCTCGAATATTTTGTCGCCGGCGCCACCCTTGGCGACCTTGCGCCGACCAGTGCCCTGCCGTTGCTGCCCTTTGCGTTTGCGCACTCGGCGGCGGTTTTTGCCGCGCTCGACGGCGCGCTTGGCGAGCGCATCCGCAGCGAGCTTGCCGGGCACGGGATCCATGCCTTTCGCCATTGCCTGCAAAACGGCTTTCACCATCTGACAACCGCTAATCGCCCGATCGCCACCGCCGCCGATCTCAAAGGCGTCAAGATCCGCAGCCCCGGTGGTGCGATCGCGCGCGAATTCTTTGCCGAATTCGGCGCCGAAGCCGGCTATGTGCCGTTCAGCGAGATGTACGCAGCATTGCAACAGGGCCGATTCGACGGCCAGAGCGAGCCGCTCGGGGTGGTCTTGGCGTTGCGGCTCTACGAGGTGCAGGGCTGCCTCTCGCTTACCGGCCATTGGTGGTCGGGGTTTACGGTTCTGGCCAATGGCGCAGCCTGGCGGGCGCTGCCCGCCGACATGCGGACGATTGTCGAGGGCCATCTCGAACGGGCGGCGCTGTTGCAGCGCCAGGACACCGAACAGATCAACGCCGCCGGGGCGGAGGAACTCGCCCGCCTCGGCATGCGCGTTGTCACTGCTGACTGCGACAGCTTTCGCAATGCCCTTGGCCCGTTATATGCGCGGTGGCGGGATAAGGCCGGAGCGGACGGGTGGCGGCTGCTGCGCGCCTATGCCGGCGAACTGCCGGCTTGAACCGCACCTGCTCGCGGCCCACAGGCAGAAACGTCCTCACCCCTTCGCCGCGATCCCGCGGTCGAAAGCGACCGCACCGATTGCGTCTGCGATCGCCCGCCGATCGGGCCCAGCGCTAGGCCAGTCGCGGCAACACCTTGTCGGTCAACAGCAGAAAGCTTTCGTGGCTGAGCGGCGCGCATAACAGGTAATCGAGCGCGATCTCATCGCGCAGTGCTGCGATCTGGTCGGCGACGGCGTCGGGGGTGCCGTGCAGCACGACCTCGTCGACATAGCGGCGCACCGGATCAACCCCGGCCGGCGTAAAATTGGTTTGCATCACCGGACGATGCTGCGCGCCGAGATAGGAATTGAGTATCCATTCGGCGCCGGCGCGCGCGACCGCCGCGGCCTTTCCCGCGCTGTCGGCAAGGGCCACCAATCGCGCCACCGGGATGTCGCGGCCGGCTTCGGAAAATCCGGCCGCAGCGAGTTTGTCGCGATAGCGGCGGCGCTTGCGGCCGATTTCGGCGGCGGTCGAATGCGGGTCCATCAGGATGGCAAAGCCGCGGCCGGCCGCCCAGTCGATCGCCTCGTCCGAACTTGCCGCCATCCATACCGGCGGATGCGGCTTCTGCAATGGCTTGGGTAGCACTTCGACCCCGTCAAACGCAAAATTCTGGCCGGCAAAATGCAACTTTTCGTGTGTCCAGGCCTGCAATACGATCTCGACCGTCTCGCGAAAGCGCGATGCGCTCTCTTGCGGCGGGATGCCGAAAGCTTCGAATTCGACCCGGGCAAAACCGCGGCCGGCCCCCCAATTGACCCGGCCGCCGGACAGAATGTCGAGCAGCGCCACCTCCTCGGCGAGCCGCAGTGGATGATAAAACGGCGCCAGCGACACGGCGGTGCCGATGCGCAGCCGGCGGGTGTGCGCCGCGGCCAATGTGGCGACCATATGCACCGACGGACAGACGCTGAAGCTCGAGAAATGATGTTCGGCGAGCCACACCGCGTCATAGCCGGCGCCGTCCATGATCCCGATGCGCGCGAGGGCGCGAGCATAGACCGCGGCCAGATCGACGCGACGTTCCGGCCAACTGAAGAACTGCAGCACGGCGAATTTCATCGCGCGACGATAGCCGCGGGCAGGCCCAGAATCTAGGCGGCGCGGGGTCACTCGGTCGCGATCGCGGCGCTCGCCCGGTCAGCGCCGAGTTGCTTTTGCGAATTACATAATATTGCGATTGACAATTGCTACCTGCGCCACTATTATCTCGCCAATTTCGCAATTACGGGATCGCAAGGCGCTGGCGATGCGAGATCGAACCGCCAAAAAGCTAACCTGACAATATCTTTTTAATAACCGCGCAATCCCAGTTTCGCGTGTCACCCGAACTTTGCCCGGATCGATTGTCTCCCAGGGCAACGGACCCGACGGGAATGTCCGGTTAACCGAGTTTTAATCGCCGCTAATTAATCTCAAAACACTCCGGTCCGCTCGCACCTGCGTCAAAATCTTTGTTGACGTAAAGGAGAAAGCCGTGCCCGCTTTCCTGCCGGTTGAGGATATTGTCGTCCCGCAAAGCCTGAACCTGCTCGCCCGCCTGTTGGAAATTGCCGATATTCGTATTAGCTGCTCAGCCGACTTCAGCCATTATAGGCAAATTCGCAAACGACATGGGGAGTCGCATTTAAACCAGGCTTTAGATCCGCGACACGCGGTTCTGGGCGCCAATGATTTTTGGTTGCTGGCTGAGAACCGACGGCGGGAAGCGATCGCCACCTATTGTCTCCGCCGGTTTGAGGTGCCCGATTTTTTCGATCTGGTGCGCTCGCAAAGGCTGTGGTTTGCAAAAAAGCCCCCCGCCGGCGACCGGCGTTATGTTGTCGATTGCGCAATCGCACCCTTTGGCGGCGCCATCATCCATGGCGGCGGGCTATGGGTTCGCGAGGATTACCGCGGCGTGTCGCGACTGGCACTGATCCTGCCCCATCTGGCGCGCGCGATGGCGCTCGCCCGACACGGCTTCGACCATGACAGTGCGATGATCCGCGATGTCCCGGGGCAACCGGCGAATGCGAATGAGCGCCGCGCGAAATTTATGGGCCGGATCGTCTACGGCTACGCCCGTGTCGAGCGCTTTGTCGAGGGCTGGTTCCCGCCGGAAAAGCGCAACGCGCTGATGCATTTATGCCATTCGACCCGGGCCGAGGCGGTGGCCTCACTGGCCCGGGTGGTCGCGGCCCGCGCCGATCGCGGCGCCTCCGGCCAGCTCGGTCAGCGGCCGTTCGTTGATCAGCACGATCAGCCGGTCTACGCGCCGGCCGTCCTCGGAGATTGGCAAGATCAGGCGCGCATATGAATAGGCAATATCGTTTTCGACGACCCTGATCAGGTGGTAATCGGGGGCGCCCGAGGACACAACCCGCCGATAGTCATAGACCGCTTCCTCGCGCATCGCGCCCGGCGGCATCTCGCCCAGCGCGCGGTTGGCGTAGCCGCCGCCATAGGAATTGACCGCCCCCCACAATCGGAAGCGATAACCCAACGGGTTCGAACTCCGGGTATCGACGATATGCGCGCGGCCGCAGGCGATGTTGACCAATTCCAGCGCATCAAGCGAGCCGTTCGAGGGCAATCTTCGACCGCGCCGGGCGTCACCCCATAGCAACAGGAGACGGCCAAACCATGCGTCATCGCTGGTCAGGGCGGTCAATGGCCGCGCGACATGCAACGCCTTGCTCTGGCCATTCGCTTCGCGGCCGCGGCCGCCGCCGTTTTGCGCCGCTCCGGCCGCACGCGCGTGTTTTTGACGAAAGGCGGGCTTGCTCTTCGCCGCGCCCGCCGCCCGCCGATACCCCTCGATCGGCGCGCGCAACCAGGCCGGGCGTATGGCGTTGCGGCCGCGCCGCGCGGCGTCCTCAAGGCGCTTCAGCCCGTCTGCGACATTGTCGAAAATCTCGCAACGGTCGCCATGTCCGGCCACGCCCGGGCATCTGAGGATCAGGCATCGCGGCCGGCGCTCGGCAATCTCGTAAAAGGCCGCTGCCGCGGCGAGCGGGCTGACGGCGCCCGGCTCGAACGTCACCGCCACCGCATCGGGCAGCGAGACGACATGGACGCAGCCAAGGCTGCTGACCGCATTGGCGACCCGATCGACGCAGTCATCGCTCTGTTCGTCCATCTGCCGCGCCGGCCCCGAGCGCGCCGACCACACCTCGCCGCATTCGTCAAAGACGATCCCCGACGCCCCCCATGCGACCACGCTGCGTTCGCCGTTTGCCGGTTGGCGGGACATGATTTCCGGGTTGGCCGTGGCGTGTTGGCGGCATTCGACTGCACGCTCGCTGTTTGCCGGTTGGCGTAACATGATTTCCGATCCCAAGCAGAGCGTCGGCTTGCGGCGGTTTGTCGGTTGCAAAATCGGCGCAACGCTAGGCGACGGAGGGGCAACGCAACGTCCGGGATTCGTCCACTGTTCGTCCTGGACGGCGCGAGATGTGTAAAAATTGGGAAAAAGGATGGCTCGCACCCCAAGCGATGCGGCCGCCATCCGCATTTCGGCGCGGGTGGGCCGCGCCGGGACGGCCGAACCGGGCCGGTCCGCCGCCGCGATCACGGCACCAGCACCGCCGCTCCTTGCAACCGGCCATGCCGCAGATCGTCGAGCGCCGCATTGGCGCGCGCCAGCGGATAGGCGATCGTGTCGGTGTGAATTGCGGCCTGCGGCGCCAAAGCGAGAAACTCCTCGGCGTCGCGCCGCGTCAGATTGGCGACCGAGCGCAGCGTGCGCTCTTCCCACAACAACCGGTAGGGAAAGGCCGGAATATCGCTCATATGGATGCCGCCGCTGACCACCACCCCGCCCTTTCGGGTCGCCGCCAGCGCAGCCGGAACAAGCGCCCCGACCGGCGCAAAGATCAGCGCCGCATCGAGCGGCTCGGGCGGGGAGGCGGTCGAATCGCCCGCCCACTCGGCGCCGAGACGGCGGGCAAAGGCCTGAGCCGCGTCATCGCCCGGACGGGTGAAGGCGAAAAAGCGGCGCCCCTGGTGGCGGATCAGCTGGGCGATGATATGGGCGGCGGCGCCAAACCCGTAGATGCCGATCAGCGGTGCGTCGCCGGCAAGGCGCAAGGTGCGGTAGCCGATCAGCCCGGCGCACAGCAATGGAGCGGCCTCGACATCGCCATAGCGCGGGTCGATCGCAAAGCAATAGCGCTGATCGGCAACCGCCAATTCGGCATAGCCGCCATCGAGCTGGTAGCCGGTGAAGCGCGCCCGGTCGCACAAATTTTCGCGGCCATTGCGGCAATAGCGACACTCGCCGCAGCTCCATCCGAGCCACGGGACGCCGACCCGGTCGCCGAGCGAAAAGCGCTCGGCCCCCTCGCCTCTTTCGACCACCGTACCGACAATCTCGTGGCCCAAGACGAGCGGCAATTTCGGATCGGGCAATTCGCCATCGGCGACGTGAAGATCGGTTCGACAGACGCCGCACGCCTTGACCGCCAGCAACAATTGGTGCGGTCCGGGTCGCGGCGGCGCGATCTCGGCGGTGACGAGCGGCCGCTTAATTTCGGTCAGCAATTGCGCATGCACGGTCCAAC
Source organism: Alphaproteobacteria bacterium (assembly GCA_021324875.1). Lineage (GTDB taxonomy): Bacteria > Pseudomonadota > Alphaproteobacteria > ATCC43930 > CGMCC-115725 > AP-15. The sequence goes on along the minus strand of JAJPIH010000203.1, from coordinate 14,460 downwards.
CTCCGGACAGGTTTGAACTTGAACAGCGGAGGCGAGTATATGGCGGCATGTTCCGCTTTTGCCGAGCGTGGCGCGCCATAGCCGCCGGATCGCTGCAACTCGCGCTTGCCGGCTGTCACCTCGTCCCAGCGGGCGGCATGGCCGACCGCTGCGCGCAACTGATGCGCTTGGCCTATCCGGGGGCCGATATCGACATCAAGCAGCGCCAAGCCGCGGCCACGAGCCTGACGCGGATCGTCGCGCATGTCGCAGGAGAGCGCACCAATCTCCCGCCCGGCGCCGCGGTCGCTCATCACCTGGCCCTCGAGTGCACATTCGACAACAACATCCTGACCGGCTTGCGCTGGACCGCCGGGCCGAATTGAGCGCGGCTCGCGTGTTGGGGCTTCCGCCCGCGCCGCGCTCTCGTCCATAATTCCGGCGCACAGCCGGCGAAGGGAACACAAAGATATGGATTGCGGCCCGGCCGACCGCGGCAATCAGGCGTCAGGCGAGCGGAAGCCGCGCGCGCGCACCAGCCGCGAAAAGGCCGCGCTGCCGGTTGCGCCGGCGCTGCCGGTCGGCCTCACCCGGCCGGTTGCGTGCCCCTATATCGTGGGCCGCTTCGAACGCAAGCTGATCGTCGAACTCGAAGGCGCGGATGCGCCCGAATTGTACGACAGCCTGTCCCGGGCCGGGTTTCGCCGCAGTCATCATTTCGCCTATCGGCCGGCCTGCCGCGATTGTGCCGCCTGCGTCCCGGTGCGGATTGCGGTCGCGGAATTCCGGGACACCAGCTGGACGCGCCGGATCCGCAATGCCAATCGCGACCTGACCGTTGCGCTGGTCCCGCCGCGCGCGACGCTCGATCAGTTTCGGCTGTTCTGGGTCTATCAGCACGCCCGCCACGCCGACAGCGAAATGGCGACGATGAGCTCCCGCGATTACCGCGCCATGATCGAGGAGTCGCCGATCCGCACCAGCCTCGCCGAGTTTCGCACACCTGCCGGCGATCTGGCCGCGGTGCTGTTGATCGACCGCCTCGATGACGGCATCTCTGCGGTTTACAGCTTTTTCGATCCGGCCGAGCGCAGGCGCAGCCTCGGCAGCTGGAACATTCTGTGGCTCGTCGACGACTGCCGCCAGCGCGGCAAGCCCTATGTCTATCTCGGCTATTGGATCGCCGAAAGCCCGAAAATGGCGTACAAGGCCCGCTTTCCGGCGCTCGAAAGGCTGGCCGCCGGGCGCTGGGTCGGCTTTGCCGGCCAAGGCCGCCGGCCGGCCGGGTGAGCGGCGCGCGGCGGCGCGACCGAGTGGCGCGTTTCCCAGATCACCCCGGCAGATAGTGGTCCCCGATGGCAATCGGCATCCTCGACTCGGCGATTTTCGCGGACATGTTCGGCACCGCCGCAATGCGGGCAGTATTCGGCGATCGCGGCTTGCTGGCGCGGATGACCGAAGTCGAAGCGGCGCTCGCTCGCGCCCAGGCGCGGCTCGGCATGATCCCGGACGCGGCCGCGGCGGCCATTTCCGAGGCGGCGACGGCGGTCATCAACCATCCCGAGAGCCTCGACCTCGAGCGTCTCAAGCGCGAAACCGAAACCGTCGGCTATCCGGTTCTGCCGCTCGTCCGCCAGCTTGCCGAACGGGCCGGCGAGGGTGGGCGCTATCTGCACTGGGGGGCGACAACCCAGGACATCATGGACACCGCCGCGGTCTTGCAGATGCGCGCCGGGCTGGCCTTGCTCGAGGCCGATCTGACCGCGGTGCGCGGCCATCTTGCCGATCTCGCCCGCCGCCACCGCGACACGCCGATGGCCGGGCGCACCCATTTGCAGCACGCGCTGCCGATCACCTTCGGCTACAAGGCGGCGGTCTGGTTGTCGGCGCTCGACCGTCACGCGGAGCGGTTGCGGCAATTGCGCCCGCGCGTGCTCGTCGTGCAATTCGGCGGCGCGGCCGGCACCCTCGCCTCGCTCGGGCCAGGCGCCGAGGTCATCGCCAGCCGCACCGAACTGGCGCGCGAACTCGATCTCGGCGATCCGGCCATCACCTGGCATGTCGCCCGCGACAGCATTGCCGAGACCGTACAGGCCCTGGCGCTGCTCGCCGGCAGCCTCGGCAAGATTGCCTATGATGTGATGCTGATGTCGGCGACCGAATTCGGCGAGGCGGCCGAACCGTTTGTCGCCGGCCGCGGGTAGAGCTCGACGATGCCGCAAAAGCGCAACCCGATCTCGTGCGAGATGATCCTCGCCGCCGCCAAAATCCTGCGCCAGCAAGCCGGGCTCGTTCTCGATGCGATGATCACCGATTTCGAGCGGGCGACCGGTCCCTGGCATGTCGAATGGGTGGCGGTGCCCGAGGCATTCGGTTACGCCGCCGGAATCTTGCACCAGTCGAGGTTTATGTTAGGCGGGCTGATCGTCGATCCGGCGCGGATGGCGAAGAACCTCGGGCTCACCCACGGTCTGATCGTCGCCGAGGCGGTGATGATGGGGCTGGCGCCGCACATCGGCCGCAACGAGGCGCATGACCTGGTCTACGACGCCTGTCAGACGGCAATCGCCGGCGACCGTCCGCTGTTTGACGTGCTGATCGAAAATCCCGCGATTGTTGGCCCGCTCGGCACGGACAAATTGCGGGCGCTGACCGATCCGGCCAATTATCTCGGTGCCGCCCCGGCGATGGTCGATCAACTGCTCGCCGGCCGCTCGCCGCTGCGCAGGCCGGGGTCGGCTTGACGCTGGCGCCAGCGAAAGCCTAAACAGCGACATCTGCGCCCTGACCAGCGCAGCAACCGAGGGAGAAGGCTGATGGCACGCATCCGGCACATCGCGCTCGTAACCGATGATCCCGCGAAGACCGCAGAATTCTACAAAAAGCACTACGGCCTGACCGAACTTTACCGCCGGCCCGGCGACACCGGTGAAAAGGGCGTGTGGCTCAGCGACGGCTACATCTATTTCGCGATCCTCAAATACGGCGAGCCCGGCGCGCCCAAGCTCGGCCCCGGCCAAACCTCGGACATCCGCGGCATCCACCATATCGGCTTCTACGGCGATGACGAGCGGCAGACCGCAGGCGAGCTCGAGGCCGATGGTTTCAAGCCGGTGCCGTTCCCGGAAGGCTACCGGGGCGAACGCACCGCGCAGATGGGCGATGCCGACAATCTGAAATATCTCGGGCCGGACGAGGTCCAGATCGACATCCGCAGCCGCGGGTGGAATGAGGCGATCAGCTTTGCGATGCAGCGCTATGATCTCGTGCCGGTGAAAGAAGAAGAAGAAGTGCGCTAGGACGCATCTGCGCTCAACTCTGGGTCAATGAGGGTGATCATGGCCGGGCTTGACCCGGCCATGATCCTCTGCGCGGCCCGCCGTCTTCAGATCCCGATGCAGGCGACCCTATCGGGTTGCGGTCGGTCGATCGGCCATTGGCCGGCGCGAGCGTCGGGCAACAACAGCCGGCAAAGGGTAATTGGGCCGCGTAATTGTCGCGCATCACCCTCTATCCCGCGCATCCCGTTATCCCCGGCGCGCGCGTCGCTCCGCATGCCGCGGACCCAACCCGCCCGACCGGCAAGAGTGGTGTCGAGCGCTCGCCGCATGATCTTGCTTTTGCGATCGCTGCCGCCCATAAATTCCCCCTCCATCGGGGAGTAGCCGCCCGCTGCGCGCGGGGTTCGCGTCAACACACTCGGCCCCACCGGGCCGTGGCGCGGACGGTCCGAGGGGATTTGGCGAGACCTTTGGCACTGGTCCCGGCGCCGGATCGGGCGGGGGGCCATGCCAAAGCACGCGCCGCCCGATCCCCCGAGGTAGCCGTGGATCCCTTTCTTGTTTCACTGTTGGTGGTTGGCCTCGCCGAAATCGGCGACAAGACGCAGATCCTTTCTTTGATCCTCGCCGCCCGTTTTGCACGCCCGATGCCGATCATTTTGGGCATCCTGTTCGCCACCCTTGCCAACCATGCCGCCGCCGGTTTCGCCGGCACGATGATCGGCCAGGCGCTGGTCGGATCATGGATAAGATGGCTTCTCGGCGCGTCGTTTCTCAGCGTCGCGATCTGGGCGTTGTTCCCGGATAAGTATGAGGGCGGCCTCAACACCCCCAGCCGCGCGGGCGCGTTTGCCGCGACCGTAATCGCGTTCTTCATTGCCGAGATCGGCGACAAAACCCAGATTGCGACGATCGCGCTCGCCGCCCGCTTCGAACGGTTCTTCTCGGTCGTGCTCGGCACCGTGCTGGGCATGATGCTGGCGAATATCCCGGTGGTGCTGATCGGGAACCGGATGGCCGACAAGCTGCCGGTAAGGGCGATCCGCATCACCGCCGCGATTGTGTTCGCCGCCCTCGGTGTGTGGACGATTATTCGCTGACCCGGCGACCCTCGCTTTAGGCTCGGAAATCGCGCGAGAGGGCCGTCATCGCCAGGCGTCACCACCCGCGCCGGTCATCGCCGCGACGACGAAGGCATACAAAGCGATGCTGCCGGCCGGTTCAAACGGCGCTTGCCGATTGCCGCGCAATCACCGCCGAAAGACGGCCATAGACGCGGCGCGCGTTGCCTTCGAATATTTTCGCCTTGTCCGCCGCCGACAGCGGCAATTGGTCGATATAGCGCTTGGTGTCGTCGTAATGGTGGCCGGTCTCGGGGTCGACGCCGCGCACCGCACCGATCATTTCCGAGGCGAACAGGATGTTGTCGGCGGGGATCACCTTGGCCAGCAATTCCTGACCGGGCAAATGATAGACGCAGGTATCAAAGAAGACGTTGTTCAGCATCAAATCGGCGAGCCGTCCCAGCCGGGCGTCCTGGGCAAGCCCGCGGTAACGGCCCCAGTGATAGGGCACCGCGCCGCCGCCATGTGGAATAATGAATTTGATGGTCGGAAAGTCCTTGAACACCGAGGACGTCATCAGCTGGTTGAACCCGACGGTGTCGCCATTCAAATAGTGCGAGCCGGTCGTATGATAGGCGGGATTACAAGCCATGCTGACATGAATCATCGCCGGAATATCGTATTCGACCATTTTCTCATAGACCGGATACCAATAACGGTCGGATAGCGGCGGGTCCTGCCAGTGCCCGCCGGACGGGTCGGGGTTGAGATTGATGCCGACAAATCCGTATTCCCTGACGCAGCGGTCGATTTCCGCCAGGCAGTTCGTCGGCGGCACGCCCGGGCTTTGCGGCAACATCGCGACCCCGACAAAATTCCGCGGAAACAGCCGGCACACGCGGTGGATCAGTTCGTTACAGGCCCGCGCCCAGGCTTCGCTGGTTGCCGCGTCGCCGAGATGGTGGCCCATTCCGGCGGCGCGCGGCGAGAAGATCGTCAAATCGGTGCCGCGCTCGCGCTGCAATTTAAGCTGACCGTCCTCGATCGACTGGCGGATTTCGTCATCGCTGATCGCCGGTCGCGGCGGTGCTGCCCGGCCGGCATTGTGCGCCTCGATTTGCTGGCTGCGCCAACCCTCATGCTGGCGCGGCGCGGTGGTGTAATGACCATGGCAATCGATGATCATTGCTCGGGCCTCACCCTTTGTCGTCGCTGCCGGAGCGGTCCGGCAATCGGCCGTCGCGCGGCTTGCTCAACGACGAAAATTGATCACCGCGCACCTGGCGGTCCAGTCGTATTTTCGGCGCCCCGCTCAGTTGCGCCCGGACAGCAGGCCGCGGGCAATGATCTCGGCCTGGATCTCGGCGGCGCCCTCGAAGATGTTCAAAATCCGCGCGTCGCACAGCACCCGGCTGACCGGGTATTCGAGCGCGTAACCGTTGCCGCCGTGGATCTGCAGAGCGTTGTCGGCATTGGCCCAGGCAACGCGCGCCGCCAGCAATTTGGCCATGCCGGCGACGATGTCGCAGCGCCTTCCGCTATCCTTTTCCTGCGCTGCGAGATAGGTGAGCTGCCGCGCGATCGTCGTTTCGGCCGCCATCAGCGCAAGCTTGCCCGCGACGCGCGGAAAAGCGATCAGCGGCTTGCCAAACTGGCGGCGCTCGCTCGCATAGGCGAGGCCCAGCTCGAGCGCGTTCTGAGCAACCCCAACGGCGCGCGCCGCGGTCTGGATGCGCGCGCTCTCAAAGGTCGCCATCAGCTGCTTGAACCCTTCCCCTTCAACCCCGCCGAGCAGCCCGTCGGCCGGCACCGCAAAGCCGTCGAAGGCGATTTCGTATTCCTTCATGCCGCGGTAACCAAGCACCGCGATGTCGCTGCCGCTGATACCCGCGGCCGGGAACGGATCGGCATCGGTGCCGCGCGGTTTTGGCGCCAGGAACATGCTCAACCCGCGATACCCTTGCTCGGGCCGGCCGGTGCGCGCCAGCAGGGTCATCAGGTCCGAGCGCGCGCCGTGCGTGATCCAGGTTTTGGCGCCGTAGATGCGGTAGACCTCGCCGTCGCGCACCGCGCGGGTGGCGACGGCGGCGAGATCGGAGCCGGCGCCGGGTTCGGTGAAGACCGCGGTCGGCAACACCGTCCCCGCCGCGATTGCCGGCAGCCATTGCGCCTTTTGTCGCTCGGTACCGTTGCAGCGGATCAGTTCGGCGGCGATCTCGGCGCGGGTCCCGAGCGAACCGACGCCGAGATAGCCCCGCGATAATTCCTCGGAGACGACGCACATCGCTGTCTTGCCGAGCCCAAGCCCGCCGAATTGTTCGGGAATGCTGACCCCGAACACACCGAGCCGGGCCAGTTCTTCGATCAGCGGCAACGGGATCAGGCGGTCGTCGCGGTGCCATTGTTGCGCGGCTGGCGCCACCGCCCGGTCGGCAAAGCGGCGCACCACCATGCGCATCGAGTCCAAGGCCGGGTCGTCGCAGCCGATGCGACCGAACCCGGCATCGCCGCGTTCGGCGAGCAGCCCGCCGAGTTGAACACGGGAAGCGGGAAGCGCCGCGACAAAAGCGCCGGCATCGCCGGCGCGCAACCGCGCCGCCGCGTCATCGCCGAGCCCGAGATCGGCCGGCCGGGCCAATTCGCCCTGCGCCATCGGAATCCCGCCGGCGAGCTCGGCGAGATATTCACCAAACCCGATTTGCAGGATCAGCGCTTCGGCCTCGCCCAATTCGCCACGCGCGTCGAGCCGCTCGGCCCAGCCGTGCAATTGGCGCAACCCGGCGGCGGTCGCCGCGGCCCACGCAAAGGCGTGCGCGCCATTCTGGCGGGCCGAAAGTCGCGCCGGCTCGGTAATGCCAGCGGGCGCCACCGCGGCCGCAAGCACCCCTTGCGCGGCCGCCACAAACTCTTCGGCAGCGGCAAGCGCGCGTCCCGCCGCCGCCAGCAGCGCCCGCCGGTCAGGCTCTGACACCCTTCGCCCTCGATCGACAAACCGTCTAATCTTGAGGCAGCTGATAGTGGGTCGGCAAGGTGGTCTGCAAATTGGGGTCTTGCACCTTTTGCGCTTCCGAGCGGGTCATCGTCACCGATGAGATATCATCCGGAATGGCGTAAGGGTTCTGAATGTTGCTGGCGCGTTCGGGAGCCCCGACACTGCACCCGGCCACCGCAGCAAGAGTAAAAAAGGCGACAAGGCCCAGGCGCAAAGCGGTCATCAATCTCTCCGTTCAGTAGGAAGAGGCTTGCGCGATCTGCAATAGAACCACCGCTTGCCCCGCCGACGCCAGCCCTATGTTAGCAGTCTTAACCAAGAAGGGCCGCTGCGATGTGCCGGGACGGCGCGAGCTTCGACCGGCAAGCGCGGCTCCCTGCCGCATCTTTGCCGGACGCGCCGGGCGTGGCGCGATCGGCTGCAGTATTTGCCCGACCCGATCCCTGCCGCATACGGCGGCGGCGGCGCCGCCGCTCCGCGGGGAGCCGAGCAAGTTGACGCTCCCGCCACCCCGGGTATAGAGAACGGGGCATGACGGTAGTCAGGGCGACCGATCCCCGGTGCGGCCGGCGAATTACGGTCCCGAACCCTGTTCGGGTTCGGGGCTTTGTAGTTCGCCATGATTGTGCCGAGGAGCAGCCAAATGTCGTCCGTTGCCGCGAGCGTCGCTGAGACCAGTTTTTACGAGGACGCTTTCTTTTCCGTTCATGCATCGGCCGAGCCCGGGGTCATGCCGCGCGTGCTCGAACTGTTCGCCAAACGCGGCCTCGTGCCGACCTTCTGGCAGAGCGCGGTTCGCGGCCGGGATCAGGGACGACTGGTGATCGAAATCCGGATGCGCGGGCTCGGCCGCGAACTCGCCGAATACATCGCCGCATGCCTGCGGCAAATTGCCTCGGTAGAGACGGTCTTGACCCTGTGTCGAGATCGCGCCGAATGAGCCGGGCGTTGTCGAATGCGTTGATCAGAAAGTGGCGGCGATGTCCTTTGTCGATCACATCCGCCGGTGCAACAATTACGACCCCGCGCGGGTGCTGCCGCTGTGCGCCGGGGCGGCCCGGATCGGTTTGATCCGGCGCGACAACGCCGATGCTCTGCGGCGCTTCCCCGAACCCTTCCGGATCGAAGCCGACCGCGTCGAGTTGGCCGCACGGGGCGATGCCGACGAACTGAGCGGGGCGGTTGACCGCGTCGTCGATGCGCTGGTCGACGAAAAACAGATCCCGAAGACCCGCTATGAGACCTTTGACGTTGCGCCGCGCTGGGGGGCCGCACCGCTCTTCCGGCTCGACCGCGGTGCCGTGCCGTTTTTCGGGACCCGCGCCTACGGCGTTCATTTGAACGGATTTTGCCGCGACCGCGGGGAAATATTGTTGTGGATCGGGCGCCGCGCGGCAAACAAGAGCGTGGCGCCAAACAAGCTCGACAATATCGTCGCCGGAGGCATCGGCAATGGCCACGGGCTGGCCGAAACCCTGGTCAAGGAAGCCGATGAGGAGGCCATGATCCCGCCGGCCCTGATCGCGCAGGCAGTGCCGGCGGGGGCGATCAGCTATCGTATGGAAACCCCGCTCGGGATCCGCGACGATGTCCTCTTTGTCTACGATCTCGAAGTGCCGGCGGGGTTCACGCCGAAAAACCGGGACGGCGAGTTTTCCGGTTTAGCATTGATGCCGGTGGCGGCGGTCCTCGACCGCATCCGCGCCGGCAACGACTTCAAATTCAACGTCAACCTGGTCATTCTGGATTTCGCGATCAGGCATGGGCTGCTCGGCCCCGACGACCCCGAATATCTCGAGGTCGCCACCGGTCTGCACCGCCCACTCGACTAGCGCCCCCCGCCGCCGGACCCGACGATCCGGCCGCGGGCGCGGCGCCGATCAGAGAGGCCGGCCTTCGAGCAGCCGAGGCAATGCGCCGGTGATGCCCATCGCATCGCGCATCAAAAAGCGCTTGAGCGGCGGCAGGCGGTCGACGACCGCGAGGCCCACATCGCGGAGCCGGCGCAGCGGCGCAATTTCGTTCGAGAACAGGCGGTTGAGGCCGTCCGTGACCGCGGCGAGCAGCACCGCATCAGCGCGGCGCCATTGCTGATATCGCTGCAGCACATGCGCATCGCCGATGTCGAGACCAAGACGGCGCGCATCAATGACGAGTTCGGCCAGTGCGGCGACGTCGCGCAGGCCGAGGTTGAGCCCCTGCCCGGCGATCGGGTGAATGACATGCGCAGCCTCGCCGACCAGGACCAGCCGCCGGTCGCAGTAGCGCTCGGCCAGCTGCAACCGGACCGGGTACGACCAGCGCGGTGCGATCGGCTCGACCATGCCGAGAAAATCACCAAAACGGGCCGCAAGCTCGGCGGCGAAATCGGCTTCCGGCAGCGCCAGAAGCCGGCTCGCCAGCGCCTGGCGCTCGGTCCAGACGATCGAGGAGCGGTTGCCGGTCATCGGCAGGATCGCAAACGGGCCCGAAGGCAGGAAATGCTCGACAGCGATGCCGGCATGCGGACGCTCGTGGCGCACCGTGGTGACGATCGCGGTCTGGCGATAGCGCCATTCGAAAGTGCCGATCCCGGCGGCGCGGCGCAACGGCGAAGCGGCGCCGTCAGCGGCGGCGACCAGGCGCGCCCCCAGGCGCCGGCCGTCTTCGAGCGTGGCCGTCGCCATCTCCTCGGTGGCGGCGACCGCGCTCACCGCCACCGGCGCGATCAACGTCAGCGACGGCAGGCTCTGCGCGCGTTCCATCAGGGCGCGGCGCAGCACCTGGTTTTCGACGATCCAGCCAAGCGGTGCCTCGCCAAGATCGCGGTGGTCGTAATGCAGAAACAAAGGGGCATTGGCATCGGCAACGCGGATTTCGAGGATCGCTTCGGCCTCCGACGCCAGCCCCGGCCACACCCCAAGCGCGGCGAGCATCTGCTGCGAGCCATAGGCGATGGCCGAGCTGCGCCCGTCAAAGCCGCCGGCGACCATCCTCGCCGGATCCTCGCGGTCGATAACCGCGCAATCGAGACCGGCCCCGGCGCAGGCGATCCCGAGCGCCAAGCCGTTGAGACCGCCGCCGGCGATCAAGAGTTCGATCTCAGGCGCCATTTCCGATCCGGTGCAAGCCGGCCCCTTGTCCGGCTTGCGGATGCCCGCCGATCGTAGCCGTGCCCCGGCACCCGGGCAATCGCACCGTCAGCGCTGGCGCGAGAAGAGGCGATCCGGCGCACACCGATTGGCGACAACCGGTAATCCGGATATGTTGTTGATCAAGCGCGGGCGGGCGGTCGAGTTCGGGGGGACGCGGCCGGGGTCGAGGCCCGGGCGCCAGCGGGGGAGCCATGGCAAGATCGGTCGGTATGGGTGCCGGTGTGCGGCTGCACCGCACAAAGGTGTGGGCCGATGCCGCGACGTTTGTAAAGCGGCGGCTCTGCGAGACGATCGGCTTTGTGTTACTGGTGGCGGCGGCGCTGCTGGCCGGGCTGCTTGTGTCCTACAGCCCGCAAGACCCCTCGCTCGACACGGCGATCGACAGCGGCGCCCACAACCTGCTCGGCGCCGACGGCGCGGTGCTGGCCGATATTCTGCGCCAGGGCTTGGGCCTTGGCGCGTTGGCACTGCCGCTGATATTGGCTGGCTGGTCGCTGCGCTTGATCCTCGATCGCCCGCTGCGATCGTTTGCGCTCAAACTGGCGCTGTTGCCGGTGGCGGCGGTGTTGGCGGCGCTCGCTCTGTCATTGCTCGACGGGGGCCCGGCATCGGGCACCGCCGCCTATGGCGGCGCCCTCGGCTGGACGATGCAGCGCTTGCTCGTCGCCGCCGGGTTCGGCGGGCTGGCCGTGCCGGTATCGCTCGCCGCCGCCGCCGCTTTCGGCCTGGTCCTTTTGCTCAGTCTCGGTTTGTCGCGCCAGGACTGGCGCGCTTTGGGACAGGGCGCCGGGCGCGGCGCCGGCCGGATGGCGGTGTTGTCCGGGCGCACGACGATGATCCTCGGCGGCTTCGCCGGCCGCTTGCTGCGCGGCTGGTGGCGGACGCATTTCGCCGCTGCAACCGCGCCAAAGGCGGCCGCAGCGGACGCCCCCGACAGCGTCGTCACCCCGATAACCGATCGCCGCGAGCCGCGCCTCGACCGCAGCGCCGCCCCGGCCCAGCCGCCGGCGGGCGAACGCAGCGGTCTGATCCGGATGGTCTCGCCGCAGCCGCGGCCGGCCATGGCCAGCCGGCGCGGCGAGGCCGAGCGTCAACCGCGGCTTGACCTTGCCCCGGAGCGGGAGCCGGTCCTGCCGCCGCTTGACCTCCTGACCAAAACGCCGGCGGTCAAGACCGCGATGATCGACGAAGAGGCGCTCGAGAAGAATGCACGAATGCTCGAGACCGTGCTCGAGGATTACGGCGTGCGCGGCCAGATCGTCCAGGTCCGTCCAGGCCCGGTCGTCACCCTTTATGAGCTGGAACCGGCGCCCGGGATCAAGGCTTCGCGGATCATCGGGCTGGCCGACGACATCGCGCGGTCGATGAGTGCGATTTCGGTACGGGTGGCGGTCGTGCCGGGACGCAGCGTGATCGGCATTGAGCTGCCCAATCGCAAGGCCGAAACCGTCTATCTGCGCGAATTGCTCGATTCGCCGGTCTACGAGAACTACCAAGGGCGGTTGGCGCTGATCCTGGGGCGCGACATTTCCGGCGAACCGGTGCTCGCCGATCTCGCCAAGATGCCGCATCTGCTGATCGCCGGCACCACCGGCTCGGGCAAATCGGTCGGGATCAATACGATGATCCTGTCGATCCTGTACCGGATGCCGCCCGACCGCTGCAAATTCATCATGATCGACCCGAAAATGCTGGAGCTGTCGGTCTATGACGACATTCCGCACCTGTTGGCGCCGGTCGTCACCGACCCCAAGAAAGCGGTGCTGGCGCTCAAATGGGTCGTGCGCGAGATGGAAAACCGCTACCGCAAAATGTCGAAATTGGGCGTGCGCAACATCGACGGTTTCAACGCCCGCCTGGCCGAAGCGGCGGCCAGGGGCGAGAGCTTGGTGCGCAAGGTGCAGACCGGTTTTGACGAGGAAACCGGGCAACCGATCTTCGAGGCCGAGCCGTTCGACGCCGTCGAATTGCCGCTGATCGTCGTCGTTGTCGACTAGATGGCCGATTTGATGCTGGTCGCCGGCAAGGATATCGAGGCGGCGATCCAGCGGCTGGCGCAAATGGCCCGCGCCGCCGGCATCCTTATCATCATGGCCACGCAACGGCCGTCGGTGGACGTCATCACCGGCACGATCAAGGCCAATTTCCCGACCCGGATCAGCTTCCAGGTTACCTCCAAAATCGACAGCCGCACGATCCTTGGCGAGGGCGGCGCCGAGCAATTGCTGGGCCGCGGCGACATGCTTTACATGGCCGGCGGCGGCCGCATCACCCGCGTCCATGGCCCGTTCGTCTCGGACGAGGAGGTCGAGCGCGTCGTCTCGTTTTTGAAGGCGCGCGGCGAACCCGAATACATCGACGACATCACCGAAGACGACGACACCGCCCTCGCCCCGATCGGGCTCGATGATGACGGCGATTCGGGCGATTTGTTGTACCGGCAGGCGGTGGCGCTGGTGCGCCGCGAACGCAAGGCGTCAACAAGCTTTGTCCAACGCCATCTGCAGATCGGCTACAACCGCGCCGCCCGGATCATCGAACGCATGGAAGCCGAAGGCGTGGTCAGCGCCGCCAACCATGTCGGCAAGCGCGAAGTGCTGGGTGCGGGCGAATAGCCGCAATTGACGCCGCCCCGCCGGCGTCTCACATCTCCCGGTCGGTGGCGCAGCCGGGCCAAGCGGGAACCCTGATGATCGCGAAGCCAAGACTATCGAAATCGCGCCCGCGCCGCGGCAGATTGGCGCTGGCCGCGGGCGTGGCGCTGGCGCTGTGGGCGCCGGGTTTGGTTGCCGCCGATCCGTTGCCGCCGCCGGCGCAATTGACCGCCCAGGACCAGGCCGACCTGCAGCGGATTGCCGCCTATCTCAACAGCATCGGCACGATGACCGCGCGTTTCCACCAGTTGGCGGCCAATGGCGGCACCGCCAGCGGCTGGCTATGGCTGGAGAGGCCGGGGCGGATGCGGTTTCAGTATGACCCGCCGAACCCGATCCTGCTGCTCGCCGACCGCTTTTACGTCTATTACATCGACACGCAATTGGCCGAGGTTCAGCAGGTCGGATTGAAGTCGACACCGGCATGGTTTTTGCTGCGGGTCCCGATCAGTTTCAGCGATCTCGAGGTTACCCGCTTTGTGCGCGGCGATAATACCCTCGCCGTTACGGTGATCGACCCCGCCGCACCCGACAAGGGCAGCCTGACGATGACCTTCTCCGACAACCCGCTGTCGCTGCGCCAATGGACGGTCGTCGATCAAGAACGTCACGTCACCACCGTGTCGCTGAGCCAGCAGCAATTCGGCATGGCGCTCGACCCGAACCTGTTTGTATATCAAAATCCGTATCATTGGCGTCCGAAGAACGAGAACTGAGCCAAGCCAAATGCCTGCGCGTCCTCTGCCGATCATCGGCATCCCCGCTTGCCGGCGCACCCTTAAGGAACGGGCCGTCCACACCGTTGCCGACAAATACCTGGGCGCGATCATCGAGGCGGCCTCGTGCCTGCCGGTCACGATCCCGGCGATCGGATCGCGGGCCGATGCGACCGCGCTGCTCGACCGGCTCGACGGATTGCTATTGACCGGCAGCCCGTCGAATGTGCATCCGAGCCATTACGGGCGAGAACCGCTCGACGCCGAGATCCTGCACGACCCGGATCGGGACGCGACGACATTGCCGCTGATTCGCGAAGCAGTGCGCCGTGATCTGCCGATTCTGGCGATTTGCCGCGGGGTTCAAGAGCTCAACGTCGCGCTCGGCGGAACATTGCATCAGCGGCTGCAGGCGCTGCCCGACCGGATCAGCCATCGTCCGCCAAAAGGCGCGCCGGAAGGTCCCTACGCGCCGGCGCACAGCGTCAGGCTGACCCCCGGCGGCTTGATCGCCAGCCTGATTGGCTGTGAAGAGATCATGGTCAATTCGCTGCATTCGCAGGGCATCGACACGCCCGCGCCCGGGCTGCGCGTCGAGGCGGTGGCGCCGGATGGCCAGATCGAGGCGGTCAGCCTGCCG
>JAJPIH010000273.1 GCA_021324875.1 Alphaproteobacteria bacterium | reverse complement strand
GGCCCGCGCCGCCGAGGGCGACGCCAGGGCCCTCGACGAGATCGAAAGCCAGATCATGGCGAGCCTCAACTCGAACACGCGCAGCGATTTGGCGCGCCCGTCGATGGGCCAGGACATGTACAAGGGGCGCCGCACCGAAATCGATTTCATCAATGGCGTGATCGCGGCCAAGGGGGCCGAAGTCGGCGTGCCAACGCCGAGCCACGTCAAGCTGATCGCCGCGGTCAAAGAGGTCGAGCACGGCAAAAAATCCGCGGCACCGGAAAACCTCTACGGAATCTAGCCAGGGCCTGCGCCTCGCAGATTGCAGCCCGACCCGGACCCCGCCTGCCGCGTCGGCGGCGACCGGCCCGGCTGGCCCGGCGCCTTAGCCAGCCGCCGATCGCGGCACGCCGTCCAACGCGGCGGCCGCGGCGCCCGTGACGATCGGGCAATGACAAGCTACCAGGTGATCGTGAGCTTGCCGCCGCGCATCTCATAACCCTGCAGGCGGGACAAAAAGCTCATGCCCAGCAGTGAGATCCTGAGATTGGCGATGACCGCAGCCGGGACGTTGGCGATCACGAGCTGTCCCAGTCGGACCTCGCGCAACGTGACCGGCGCCATCGCTACCTCGCCATTGGCCGTGCTGGCGCGCGCGTTGAACACGAGCTGGCGCGGATCAAGCCCGGCGGCGCGCGCATCGCCCGTCGTCAAGGTCACCAGGCTCGCCCCGGTATCGACCAGAAACCGCACCGGCGCGCCGTTGACGACGGCATCGAGGATGACCTCACCACGGGCGTCGGCCGGATAGACGAGGATACCGACGGCGGGCGCGGTGGCCGTCGCATCGGTCGTGATTGCGGTGCGCGCATCGGCACCGGCAACTTTCGCCGGCTCCAGCCGCAGCCCGAGATCGACCACCGCCGCCCATAACAGCGCCACGCCGCAGACGAAACCCAGCCAGCGCAAGGCCCAGCCGATCATAGCGCCACCCGCCCTCGATCCCGCATACGCGCAATCTGCAGCGGAGCGATTGATCCTCGATGAAGGCCGCGCCCGACGCCGCTATCAGCCAGTCGGGCTGGGCATCTCGGGATAGCCGATCGCGGGCCAGCGGCGCGGGCCGATCCGCCGCAGCTCGGCCTCGCTGCCCCAGCGGCCCCAGCCCGGCCGCGCATTGCGTGCGAAGAGTTCGAGATACGGGCCCTCGCAGAGCGCCTCGATGCGCGCGTAGGCTTCGTCGGGTTTGCGGCTGTGTTCGCGGCGCGGGGCGACAATCAGCTTTCTGATGTCGGCCCGCCGCCGCTTCGGATGCCCGCGGGTGGCGAGCAGGCATAATTCGGGATTGGCGCGCGTCCAGAAACCGAGCCCGGTGAAAAAATCGCGCTCCGCATCGAATGGCCGCGATGCGGATTTGTTCAGCTTGGCCCAATAAAAGCCGACGGTTTTGTAGGTGAAGCCCCAGGCGCGGATCACTTCGAACGCCGCCGGCAACAACGGGTCGGTCGCCCATAACAGCAGCACGCAATCGCGCGCGGCCCATTCCGCAACCGGCAGCGCCTTGATCGCATCGAGCGACATGCAATCGTAATACGCCTCCGCGCTGCGGCCTTTGCCCTTGTGCGAATAAGTCGCGAAGGTCCATGGCGGATCGGCATAGATGACGCGATACCGGTCTGGCGGCGGCATGGCGGGCTCGTCCCCCGGTCGATGACCACCCCATGCTCGCGGCCGCGCCGGGACGGGTCAACCGTTGCGTTCGGCGGGTCAGCGCTCGACCTCGTCGTCGTCGGGGCTCTCGTCGGTTTCGATGCGGTAGGCGCCTTTGAGCCAACGACCGAGATCGATTTGCGCGCAGCGTCGCGAGCAGAACGGCTGGTAGGGTTGTCGCGCGGGTTTGCCGCAGATCGGGCACGGGCGCGACGGCGGAGGCGGCGAATCGTCCATGACCTCGACCGATATAATCAGAGCGGCGTGATCTCAAACCGGTGGCGTGCCCAGCAATTCGCCGCGGTCACCGCGATCTTTCGGGCGAAGCGCTGTTCGGTCGCCGCCAGCGCGGGCCTGGCTTCGCCGGCGAGGGCGGCGGCCACCTCGGTCGCGACGGTCAGGCGAAAGGCGCGGCCCGGTTCGGACCTCATCGCCCGGCGCAGCGCCCGCAGCGCTTCGAAGGCAACCGTCGCCGCGGTCTTGATCGATCCGCCGCCTGCCGGCTCGAGCAGCAGCGCGGCAAGCGAACGGGTTCGCCGGCGCCGCACCAGTTCCAGATGGCCAAGCCGGGTCCAGCCGAGAATCTGCGGGGCCATCGGATCGGCCGCGAGCGCATCAGCGAGAGCCGCGCGCAGCCGTCCGCGGGCCCCGCTTTGCTCGACGCCGACAAAATCGATCACGATCCCGCCCGCCAGGTTGCGCAGCCGGATGTGACGGGCGATCGCGGCGGCGGCGGCGAGGTTGGTGGCTAGCGCCACCCGTGCCGGCGATCCCGTCTCCGGGCTGCCGCTGTCGACATCGATCATGACCGCGGCGGGGGTCGGGACAAAATGCACCGAGGCACCCTGGGCCAGGGTGATCGAGGGCGCCAACGCTGCCTCGACGAGGGCGTCGAGGTCGAGCGGCCACTCGCCTTCCGGAGCATGCCTGACGGCGGCGTCGGGAAAGGCCGCCCGCAGCTCGGGAACCGCCCACAACTCATCGACCAAAATCTCCGCGATCGGCGGCAGCACGCCGGCCAGCGCAGCAGCGATCGTCGGCGCCGGAAACAGGCGCTGTGGCGGCGCCGCGGCGCCGGCGCGCCGGGCGGCATCGACGATCTCGCCGAAATCGGTCGTCAACTGTGCCGCCTTGCCGTCTTGCGCCTCGCGCCGGATCTGGACCAGCACCGGCTCGCCTTCGGCAAGGCGACGACCGCGCGGCACGATCCCCCTCTGCGGCAGAAATGCCGGCCGTTCGCCGCCGATATCGACGAGCGCCGCATCCAGCGCCGGCACCAGCCGCGCCACCCGGCCAAGATGAACGCTGCCCGCCTCGAAGCCGTCGCCGCGCTCGATTCGCAGCGCCACCGGCGTTCCGTCTTCGAGAAGGGCGGCGCGCCATTCGCCGGGAGCCGCGGAGACTAGGAGTTCTCGGCGCATTGCGGGCGGTAGCCGCGAGCGGCGAGAAGCTGCGCGGTTTCGAACAGCGGCAGCCCGACGACATTCGAATAGGAGCCGGAAACAAACCGGATCAACGCCGCAGCGCGGCCTTGGATGGCATAGCCGCCGGCCTTGCCGCGCCATTCCTCGCACCGCAGATAGGCCGAGACTTCCTCCTCGCTCAACCGCTTGAACGCGACCCGGCTGTCGACGCGGCGCAACATCGCGCGCCCGTCGGGGTCGATCAGCGCCACCCCGGAATGGACCCGGTGGCGACGCCCCGACAGCAATTCGAGGCAGCGGCGGGCGGCCGCCTCGTCTTCGGTCTTGGGCAGGATCCGGCGTCCGCAGGCGACAACGGTGTCGGCCGCCAGCACCAAGGCGCCGGGATGCCGCAGCGCCACCCGCAACGCCTTGTCGCGGGCAATGCGCAGCGCATAGGCCGGCGGCAATTCGTGGGGTTGCGGGGTCTCGTCGATATCGGCGGGATCGACGAGATCGGGCACGATCCCGATCTGCCCCAGCAATTCGAGCCGACGCGGCGATGCCGAGGCCAACACCAGCGGTGGCGCCGTCACGGCACCTCACCCCCGCAAATGCAGCACGCAGATCAGTGTGAACAGGCGCCGCGCCGTGGCCAGGTCGATCGCGACCTTGTCGGCGAGCCGCTCCATCAGCAGGCTTGATCCCTCGTTATGAAGGCCGCGCCGCGCCATGTCGATGGCTTCCACCTGCGCCAGACGACCGCCCTTCACCGCCTCGTAATAGCTTTCGCAGACGATGAAATAGTCTTTGACGATGCGGCGGAACGGGACGAGGGGGAGCCCGACCGTTTCCATCGACCCGTCGGCACTTGAGCGAATGTTAAGGTTGAGCCGGTTTTCTTCGATCGCAAGATGAAGGGCAAACGGTCCGCGCTGGCCCGAGGTCGGAGCAAAGAAATTGTCCTTGAGCAGATCGGTGATCGCGGTCGCGCGCTCGTGCTCGATGTTGTCGTTGCGCCGCACGACCGAATGCTCGTCGAGGGTGATCGAGGCGATGCGCTGGTTTCGGTCAGCGGCGATGGCGGGTTCGGTCAGCACGCTCGGTTCAGCCTCAAGCGCGCGGATCGAGCCGGATCGACAGCGACAGCGCGTGCGCGTCCAGGCCCTCGGCCTTGGCGAGCCGGATCGCGGCCGGGGCGAGAGCGGCGAAGCCGGCTGCGTCGCAGCGCACAAGCGACGAGCGCTTCATAAAATCGAGAACGCCGAGGCCGGAGGCAAAGCGCGCGCTGCGGGCGGTGGGCAAGACATGATTGGGACCGGCAATGTAATCGCCGACCGCTTCGGGCGCCCAGCGGCCGAGAAAGATCGCGCCGGCATGCCGGACTTTTGCGGCAATCGCCTCGGCCTCGGCCTCGGGCAGCGCCAATTCGAGGTGCTCGGGCGCAATGCGGTCGATCAATCCCGGCGCCTCGCGCCAGTCGCGCACGAGCAGGATGGCCCCGTGTTTATCCCAGCTGGCGCGCGCGATACCGGCGCGCGGCAGGCGGCTCAGATGATCTGCGGCCGCGGCGGTCACGGCATCGGCGAACCGGTCATCGTCGGTGAAGAGGATCGCCTGCGCCGCCTCGTCATGCTCGGCCTGTGACAAAAGATCGGCGGCGATCCAGCGCGGATCGTTGGTGGCGTCGGCACAAACCAGGATTTCCGACGGACCGGCGATCATGTCGATGCCGACCCGGCCGAACACCCGCCGCTTGGCGGCCGCGACATAGGCGTTGCCCGGTCCGACGATCTTGTCGACCGGCGCGATTGTCGCGGTGCCATAGGCCAGCGCGGAGATCGCCTGGGCGCCGCCAATGCGGTAGATTTCGGCGATCCCGACGAGCTGCGCAGCGGCCAGAACCAGCGGGCTGAGGGTGCCGCCCGGCGCCGGCACCGTCATCACCAGCCGCTGCACGCCGGCCACCTTGGCCGGGATCGCGTTCATCAGCACCGAGGACGGATAGGAAGCGGTCCCGCCCGGGACATAGAGCCCGACCGCGTCGAGCGGACGCCAGCGGGTGGCGAGCCTGATCCCCAGCGCGTCGACATAGTCGATGTCTTGCGGCAATTGGCGGCGGTGAAAGCTGTCGATGCGCTCGGCCGCAACCCGCAGCGCGGCGACGGTTTCGGCCGGCGCCGCTGCCGCACCCGCGGCGATCTCCGCCGCCGTCAGCCGCAGCCCGCAACCGCTCAGATCGACCCCGTCGTAACGGCGCGTATGGTCGAACAAGGCCGCGTCGCCGCGTTGCGCCACATCATCGATGATCGCCGCCACCACCGCATCGACATCAGCCGCGGCTTCGCGCTTGATCTCGATGAGCCGGCAAAAATCGGCTTCGAAACCGCGACCGCGGGTGGCCAATCGCTGCGGCATCAACAGCGCTCCTCGACAACCGCACGGATACGCTCGATCCAGCCGCCGATTTCTTCGGGACGCGTTTTCAGCGCCGGCCGGTTGACGATCAGCCGCGAGCTGACCTCGGCGATGCATTCGATTTCGGCGAGCCCGTTTGCGCGCAAGGTCGCCCCGGTCTGGACCAGATCGACAATATGCCGGCACAGGCCAAGCCGCGGCGCCAGCTCGATCGCCCCATTCAACTTGATGCATTCCGCCTGGACGCCGCGAGCGCCGAAATGGCGGCGCGCGATTTCCGGGTATTTCGTCGCGATGCGGATATGGCTGGGGCGCGCCCCGTCGGCGCGTGCAACCCAATCCGCGGGTGCGGCGACAGCGATGCGGCAATGACCGATATTGAGATCGAGCGGCGCATAGATCTCGGAATAGTCGAACTCCATCAGCACATCATTACCGGCCACGCCGAGCTGGGCGGCGCCAAAGGCGACAAAGGTTGCGGCGTCAAAACTGCGCACCCGGATCAAGTCGAGGTCGGGCGCACTGGTCGAAAACCGCAACTGGCGACTGTCCGGGTCTTCGAACGCCGGCTCCGGTTCGATGCCGGCACGGCGCAGCAAGGGCATCACCTCGGCGAGGATACGGCCGTTGGGCAGAGCCATGATCAGCCGATCACCGGTCGCGCTCATTCCCCCTCCTCATGGCGCGGAGCCCAGGGGGTCGGCCACGGGTCGCCCAAATCCCGCGCGCGACACGAAACCGCCGCAACATCGAGCCGGATTGCCGCACCGCCGGCAAATTCGAGCACGATTGTCACCGCATCGGCGTCGTCTTCGGCGCGGATCGCCAACAGACACAGAATGCGGTCCTCGTCGCTGCGGCGAAACCCACGATAGGAAACCGCCCTGACCTGGCCGAAGGTGACGCCGCACAGCACCCGCTCGTGCCCCTCGTGATCGCCCGGGGAGCGCAGGCCGCTTTCCCAGCGAAATCGGTTGGCGACAAAAATGAATTCCTGTTCCACAGCGAAATAGCCAAGGTCGCGAACCGCAACCAGCGCGTCCTGCAAACACGCCGACAGCACCGCGAGATCGTCGGCATCCTCCGCGCGCAGTTTGAGCGCCGGCTTGTCGTCAGGCGCCATCGCGCAGTCTTTCGATGCGGGCGCCGCATGCCGCCAGCTTATCCTCGAGCCGCTCGTAGCCGCGATCGAGGTGATAGACGCGGTTGATGACGGTCTCGCCCTCGGCCACCAGACCGGCGATGACCAGCGACACCGAGGCACGCAGATCGGTTGCCATCACCGGCGCCCCGATCAGGCGCGGCACGCCGCGCACCAGCGCCGAGGCGCCCTGGACCGTGATATTGGCTCCCATCCGGGCGAGTTCGGGCACATGCATGAAGCGGTTTTCGAACACCGTTTCGGTGATCAACGAAACGCCGCGCGCGGTCGTCATCAGCGCCATGAACTGCGCCTGCAGGTCGGTCGGATAGCCGGGATAGGGCTCGGTTGTCACATCGACCCCGTCGAGCCCGTCGCCGCGGCGCCGCACCCGGATGCTGTCCTCGGCCGTGGTCAGCTCGATCCCGGCGCCATCGAGCCGCCGGATGACCGCAGTCACAAAATCGGGGCGGGTATGGGTCAATCGTACATCGCCGCCGGTCGCGGCCGCCGCCATGATGAAGGTTCCGGTCTCGATGCGGTCCGGGATTATCCGGTGAACCGCGCCATGCAGCCGGCCGACCCCGGTCACATGCAGCCGGTCGCTGCCCACCCCGTCGATGCGGGCCCCCATTTTGACGAGACATTCGGCAAGATCGCCGATCTCGGGTTCGCGTGCGGCGTTGATCAAAACGCTTTCGCCCTCGGCGAGCGTGGCCGCCATCAACAGCTGCTCGGTGGCCCCGACCGAGACAAACGGGAACACGATTTCGGCGCCGTGCAGCCCCTTCGGCGCGCGCGCCTCGACATAGCCGCCGCTGAGCTCGATCTCAACGCCGAATTTGCGCAGGCCGTTGATGTGAAGATCGATCGGCCGCGTCCCGATTGCGCAGCCGCCCGGCAACGATACCCGGGCCCGCCCGCAACGCGCCACCAGCGGCCCCAACACCAGCACCGAAGCGCGCATCTTGCGGACCAGGTCGTAGGGTGCGGTCACCGAGGTGATGTGCGCCGCCGACAATTCGAGGCAGCCATCGCCGGGCCCCGGCCACTCGCCGCGCTCGATGTCGACGCCGTGCTGGGCCAACAGATTGGCCATCGCCGCCACGTCGGCAAGATCGGGAACATTCTCGAGACGCAAGGTTTCGTCGCTGAGCAGGCTCGCCGCCATCAGCGGCAAGGCGGCGTTTTTGGCGCCGCCGATCGGGATCGTGCCTTCGAGCGGCACCCCGCCAATGATGCGCATTCGGTCCATAATCTCGGCTCCCCGCGCCGTCGCGGCCGGCGGCGGCGGTAAACGGTCACTCGGGGGGCACCTCGCCGCCGCCTGCGCTTGTACTGGAGAGCGCGCCGCCGCTCAAGATCCCGGACCCGGGCGCGCGATCGCCCGAGGCGCGCGCCTGCAGCTTGCGCCGCCGCAAATTTTCGCGCAATGCGCGCGCCCGTCTTTGGTCACGTTCGGCGCGCGCAGCTTGGGAGCGGGGCGACAAATGCGGGGTCTTTTTCATTGCGCAATGCAACAAGAGCGAGCCCGGCCTGTCAAGCCGCTCGGCCCGCCCGCGGCCGCGGCCAACAGCGGTTAAGGGGCGTTTTCCGCAACCGCCCCGCCCCCGCCTTGCCAAAACGGGCGAGGTTCTGTATCTGTCGCCGGGTCGTGCCTGGTCGGGCGTGGCGGGCCCGGGCTGCCGTAGCTCAGTGGTAGAGCACTCCCTTGGTAAGGGAGAGGTCGAAAGTTCAATCCCTTCCGGCAGCACCAACTAAATCAAGTAGTTAGCTTTCAAAAAGGAATGGGTCCAATGTTCAATCGTAAAAAACTGGTCCTGGCGCTCACACTCGTCGCCGCTCCTGCCGCCGCGCAATCTTACCTGCCCAGCCCTGCACCGACGCCGACCTTCATCCCGGTGACGCCGCCTCCGTCGCAACGGATCGGCGGGTTCTGGGATAATCAGCCGCAGGTCTATATCGAGGTCCCCCCACCGCCGCCGCCGATACCCCAAACCGACGGGTTCGGGAACCCGATGCCGAGATACCTGCCCACGCCGCCGTCGCTGTCATACGGATCGCCATACTGAAATAGCGAGGTGATGACGGTAACGATGCCGGTTACTACCGTAGTAACATTGCCGCTACCGTAAATATAGGGGAGGTTCGGTTGTACGAATGTACAAACAGGCGTGAACAGAGCGTGAAAATGAACCCGTTTTAGCCCATCAATGGAGGGTAACAATGTAGGAAAATCAATCTGTTAGCTTATAGATGCCGCCCTTGGTAAGGGAGAGGTCGAAAGTTCAATCCTTTCCGGCAGCACCAGAATTCGCGCCATCCTCCTGGGGACACAGGCGGGTTTCGACAAGGCCGCACAAAATGTGGCCGGCAGTGATATGCAGCTGCTGGACGAGCGGCGTATCGGCGGCCGGCGCGCACAGGCACAAATCGCAGGCGGCGGCCATCTCGCCTCCGTGTTGGCCGGTAAAGCCGACGACAAACAGCCCGCGCCGGCGGGCCGCCGCGATCGCGGCCAGCACATTGCGCGACCGGCCCGAGGTCGAGATCGCGATCAGCACGTCGCCCGGCTGACCCAGCCCCAGCACTTGCCGCTCAAAGACGCGCTCATAGCCATAATCGTTGCCGATCGCGGTCAGCACCGAGCTGTCGGTGGTCAGCGCGACCGCCGCCAGCGGCGCCCGGTCGTAATTGAAGCGCGACAGAAATTCGCCGGCGAGGTGCTGGGCGTCGCCGGCGCTGCCGCCATTGCCGGCCAGCAACAGCTTGCGCCCGGCGGCAAGCGCGCCCGCCACGCGGTCGGCGATGGCGGCGAGGGTCGCGGCAAAGGCGGGGTCGTCAAGCGCCCTCTGGATCACATCGCGGGACTGGACGAGATAGTTGCGGATCGCGGCTGAAACCGAGCTTGACATGGCCATGCGTTAGCTTATGCCTCGCCGCCATCATGCGCCGCCGCCATCGCGATTGCGAGCCCCCCCCGATCCTGCCGACGGCAACGGGATCAGGCCGATGATCGTGATCACCGGCGGCGGCGGGTTTATCGGCTCGGT
>JAJPIH010000403.1 GCA_021324875.1 Alphaproteobacteria bacterium | reverse complement strand
GCGTCGCCGAACAGCATCATCGTGTTGTCGCGGTAGAACAATTCGTTTTCGACCCCGGCATAGCCCGAGGCCATCGAGCGCTTGACGAACAGGACGGTCTTGGCGCGCTCGACATCGAGGATCGGCATCCCGTAGATCGGCGATTTCGGGTCGGTTTTCGCCGCCGGGTTGGTCACGTCGTTGGCGCCGATCACAAAGGCGACGTCGGTCGAGGCGAAATCGCGGTTGATCTCGTCGAGTTCGAAGACTTCGTCATAGGGGACGTTGGCTTCGGCGAGCAGCACGTTCATGTGCCCCGGCATGCGCCCGGCCACCGGATGGATCGCGTAGCGCACCTCGACCCCGTCTTTTTTCAACAAATCGGCCATTTCACGCAGCGCGTGCTGGGCCTGCGCCACCGCCATGCCGTAGCCCGGGACGACGATGACCGAGCCAGCGTTTTTGAGGATGAAGGCGGCATCCTCGGCGCTGCCCGATTTGACCGACCGGTCTTGGGCGGCAGCGCCGGCGGCCACGGCTCCCCCTTCGGTCCCGAACCCGCCCAGGATGACATTGACAATCGAGCGGTTCATCCCCTTGCACATGATGTAGCTGAGGATCGCGCCCGACGAGCCGACCAGCGCGCCGGTGATGATCAACAGGCTGTTCGAGAGGGTGAAGCCGATCCCGCAAGCGGCCCAGCCCGAATAGGAATTCAGCATCGAGATCACGACCGGCATGTCGGCGCCGCCGATCGGCATGATCAACAACAAGCCGAGCGCCAGCGACAGCAGCAGCAGCAGCGAGAACACCCCGGCCGCACCGGTGGCGACAAACACGACGATCAGCACCACCAGCAACGCCCCCAGCCCGGCGTTGAGCAGGTGCTGACCGGTGAACATCAGCGGCCGACCGCTGACCAGGCCTTGCAGCTTGGCAAAAGCGACGACCGAGCCGGTAAAGGTGATGGCGCCGATCGCCATGCCGATCGACATCTCGATCAGGCTGGCGCGTTCGATCGCGCCCGGCACCCCGATCCCGAATTCCTGCGGCGCCCGAAATGCGGCAATCGCCACGCACACCGCGGCCAGGCCCACGAGGCTGTGATAAGCCGCCACCAGTTGCGGGAGCGCGGTCATCTGGATGCGCAGCGCGATATAGGTGCCGATCGCCCCGCCAATGACGATCCCGGCCAGGATCAGCCAGAAGCTGACGACGTGTGGGGTCAGCAACGTCGTAATAACCGCGATCGCCATCCCGGCGATCCCGTAAATATTGCCAAGCCGGGCCGATCGCGGTGAAGACAGCCCACGCAATGCCAGAATAAAACAGACCGACGCGATCAGATAAAAGAAGGCCGCGAGATTGTCGCTCACCAACGTCTCCGCTTATTTTTTGCGTTGAAACATCTGCAGCATGCGCTGGGTAACAATAAAGCCGCCGAAAATGTTGACCGCGGCGAGGGTTACGGCGACAAATCCCATCAGTTTGGCAAAGCCGAACCCGGCCGGCCCGGCGGCGATCAGGGCGCCGACAATAATCACGCTCGAAATCGCATTGGTGACGCTCATCAGCGGTGAATGGAGGGCCGGCGTTACCCGCCACACGACGTGGTAGCCGACAAACACCGCGAGCACGAAAACGGTAAGCTCGTAGACAAAGGACGGGCCGCCCGCCGCACCGCCAGCCAGCGCCGCCTGGTTGCCGAGCTGGTGGGCCATCGCTTCAAGGTCGCGGGCGAGCCGTCCGGCGTCCGCGGCGAGATCGTGGGTGTGCGCGGCAAGTGCCGCGAGGTCTGCCATTGTTCAGTCTCCGGTTAAGGGCCGCCGCCGGGGACGGGGGTTGCGGCGCTTTCGGCGGCGCCGGTCAACGCCGGGTTGACGACTGCGCCGTCGCGGGTCAGCAACGTCGCTTTGACGATCTCGTCCTCGGGGTTGATCGCCAGATTGCCGTCCTGGCCGACGATCAGCCCGAGAAACGCGACGAGGTTGCGCGCGTAAAGCTGGCTCGCATCGGCCGCGATTCGCGACGGCACATTGAGGTGGCCGATGATTTTGACCCCGTTTGCGGTGGTCACAATCTCGCCGGCGCGGCTCCCCTCGACATTGCCGCCGGCCTCGACCGCGAGATCGACAATGACCGATCCCGGCGCCATTTCGGCGACCATCGCCTCGCTCAGCAGCACCGGCGCGCGCCGCCCGGGAATGAGCGCGGTGCAGATCACGACATCGGTCCGGCGCAGCGCCTCGGCCACCTTTTCCCGCTGTCGCCGCTGGTAGTCGGCGCTCATTTCGCGGGCGTAGCCGCCGGCGGTTTCGGCCCCCCGCGCCGCCTCCTCATCCACCGTGATAAAGCTTGCGCCAAGGCTTTCAACCTGTTCCTTGGCGGCCGCGCGCACATCGGTCGCCGATACGATGGCGCCCAGCCGGCGCGCGGTGGCAATCGCCTGCAGCCCGGCGACCCCGGCGCCCATGACCAGCACCCGCGCTGCCTTGATCGTGCCGGCGGCGGTCATCATCATCGGAAAGGCGCGGTTGAATTCCTCGGCCGCGTCGATCACCGCCTTGTAACCGGCCAGGTTGGCCTGCGAGGACAGCACATCCATCGCCTGCGCCCGGGTTATGCGGGGCAGCAGCTCCATGGCAAAGCTGGTCAGCCCGGCGGCGGCATAGGCGTCGATGGCGGCCGGATATTGTTGCGGCTGCAACAAGCCGATCAACACCAATCCCGGTTTTAGCCCGGCGAGCTCGTCGCGCTCCCCCTCACCGGCGAGGAGCGGCCGCTGGACCTTGAGCAAAATGTCGGCGTCGATCAGCGCGATCGCCGCATCCGGGACAATCGCCGCCCCGGCCGCCGCAAAAGCGGCATCGGTAAAACCGGCCGCCTCTCCGGCGCCGCTTTCGACCGCTACTTCGAGACCCAGACCGGCCATGCGCTTGACGCTGTCGGGCGAGGCCGCGACGCGGCGCTCATGCGCGCGCCTCTCCTTGACGACGGCAACCTTCATCGTAATGCAGATCCCTGGGCAGGCGGGTCGATGCGGTGCACCATGCCCCGCCCGGCAGCGTTTGTGAAGTACGAACCCGGCCGGCGACGGGGTCGGGGCGCGCGATCAACAGGCTCCCGTGCGCTTCCGGCGCCGTGCTAGGCTGGGCCGCTTGGGCCGGGCGAGCCCGCCATCGATCCGGCATCGGCGCCACGCCGGGTAGGCTTTTTCGGAATAATCCGCGAGGAGGGGCGTTGTCGCTGCTGCGAAGATCAGAGACATCGCCGGCTGTAAAGGCCGTTGACGGTGATCCGGCTGCCGCCCGGTTTAGCGATCAGCTGATCGCGGCGCTGCCGCGCCTGCGCCGGTTCGCGCGCGGGCTGACCGGCTCGGTCGTCGAAGCCGACGATCTCGTTCAGGCCGCGTGCGAGCGGGCGCTGGCACGCCGCGACCAGTTTCAGGAGGGTACGCGGTTCGACAGCTGGATGTTCCGCATCGTGCAGACGATCTGGATCGACCAGATCCGCGCCCGCGCGGTGCGCAAAGAGGAGGCCGAGGCGCCGGAAGCCCTGCTGCGTACCGACGAGCCGGTGCGGCGGGTCGAGGCGCGGTTGACGCTGGACGAGGTGCGGCGTGCGGTTGAGCGGTTGCCGCCCGACCAGCGTGCGGCGCTGTTGCTGGTGACGGTCGAGGGCCTGAGCTACAAGGAGGCAGCCAAGGTGGTGCAGGTTCCTGTCGGCACGATCATGAGCCGTCTCGCGCGCGCCCGGATCGCGCTGCAATTGCAGCTTGAAGCGGGCGGCGGGCTGCGCAGGAGTCGGAAGAATGTCGAGGCCCAGTGACGATCGGCTCGTCGCTTATCTCGACGGCGAGATCACCGGCGCCGAGCGGCGGGAAATCGAGGCGTGGCTTGAGAGCGAGCCCGATGCCCGCAGCCGGTTGGCGGCCTTGGCCGAATCCGCCGAATTGCTGCGCGAGGCCTATGCCGATGTCCTGCGCGAGGCGGTGCCGGACCGGTTGATTGCCGCCGCGCGCGGCACGACCCTCGGTCCCCAGACCGGGGCTCGCCGATCGGCCGCTTGGCGCGTGGCGGCGCGGGCCGGACGGTCGCGCTGGTGGGTTGCGCTGCCGATCGCGGCGTCCTTGTGCGGGTTTGTGGCCGGGGGCGGCGCCACTTATTTCGGCATCCTCCACGGGCTGGCGCCGGGGTTGGGCGCCGAAGCCGCGTCCGGGGCGGGCGCAACGACCGCCCAGAATCTGTGGCTCGACAACGCCGCCGGCGATTTCAAACTGTTCGCCAGCACCGGTGACAAGGCGCTGATCGATGTGCCGGCCAGCGGCGACAGCCGCGAAGCCCTGCAAAAGATCAGCCAGACCCTGACCCAGCAGGTCCGGCTGCCGGATCTGAGGCCCTGGGGGTTGAATTTCCAGGGCGCCCGGCTGCTGGTCGTCGATGGGAAGCCGGCGGCGCAGCTGACCTACACCACCGACAACAAAGCGATCGGGCCGCTGGCGCTGATCATCGGATCAACCCAGCAACCCGACATCCGTCCGACCTTCGACCACCGTCAGGGTGTGAACATGCTTTATTGGCGCCATCAGGGGCGCGCTTATGTGCTCGTCGGTCAGGCCGATGCGGGCTATCTCTGGGGGATCGGCAACGACGTCGCCTGGCAGCTCGACGCGATCTAAGCGGCTTTTCGGCGCGCTCTTGTGGCGCGATGCGCGGGCGCCGCGGCCCGGCACAAATAACGCGACCTGACAAACAAGGCTGTTTGCGGCTCGGTATCACCCCGCGAGCGGATTGCGGGTTGCGCCTCGTCGCTGAGGGTCGCCCGCATCCGCGTTGCCGGATTTGTGCCGGCGTCCCATTTCAGCCTTGCGCGGCCCCGTCACAGGAGGAGGGAGATGAACGAAGACCGCTTCAATATGGATATCCGCAAATTCTTGAAGGTGGTGGGCGTCACCTCGCAGCGGGAGATCGAAAAGGCGGTTCGCGCGGCGCTGGCTAAGGGCGCGATAACCGACCAGACGCCGCTGAAGGCGCGGATGACGCTGTCGATTCGCGAAATCGGGCTCGACCATGTCATCGAGGACGAGATTGGGCTGTCGTAGTCAATGGGCGAGTGTGGTTTTCGCGCATTAAGAACGTTCATCGAACTTCGCATTTGACTTTGCCGGCGTTCTAGGTATGTTCGCCTTATCGCGGCTATTGGCGGACATCGATGGCGTTGGTGTCGTTAACGTTGATCGTGGGGGCGGCGGCCGCGGTCGGCGCCGCTGTGGCGTGGCTTGCCGCCGCGGCGAAATTGCGGACCGCCACCGCCGAAGGGCGCCTGTTGCGCGATCAGCTCGACAAGATCGCGGCCGAGCTGGCGACGGCTCACGAGGCGCGCGAACAGTGGCGCAGCCGCGCCGAACAAGAGGGGCGGGCGCGGGTTGCCGCAGAGGCCGCGGCGAGCCGGGTTGGCGAGCTCGAGAGCCAATGCCAAGAGCTGCGTCGGCAGCTGCTGGCGTCGAGCGCCGAAAATGCCGGCCTCAAGACAAAATTGACCGAGCAGGACGAGGCCTATCGCGAAAAAGTCGAGGCCTTGACTTCGATCCGCGGCGAAATCGCGCAGAGCCTCAATAACCTGACCAATGAAAGCTTGCGCAGCAGCCAGGCGACATTCTTAAAGATCGCCAACGAGGTGTTCGACAAGCACAGGGCGGGCGCGGCGGCCGAACTCAACGCATTGGTCTCGCCAATCCGGGAAACCCTGCAGGCCTACGAGGCCGATCTCGCCAAACTGGAGGGCGAACGGCGGCAGAGCGTCGGCGCGCTGTCGGCCGAACTGCGGCAGGTCGTCGAGGCGACGCAAACGGTGCGCACCGAAACCTCGCGGCTGGTCAATGCCCTGCGCGCCGCGCCCAAGACCCGTGGCCGCTGGGGGGAAACGACGCTGAGAAACGTCCTCGAACTCGCCGGGCTCAATCCTTACAGCGATTTCCTCACCGAGCGGAGTTATGACCGCGAGGGTGGGCGAGTGCGGCCCGACGTGGTGATCCGCCTACCGGGGGGCCGCAGCATCGTGGTCGATGCAAAAGCGCCGATCGCCGCCTATCTCGACGCCGTCGACGCGGTCGACGAGACGGTGCGCGAGCAGCATTTGCGCGCCCACGCACAACAGCTGCGTAACCAGGTCAAAATCCTTGCCGCCAAATCCTACTGGGACGGCCTGACCGAGACCCCGGAATTTGTCGTGATGTTTGTGCCGGGCGAGAATTTCTACGCCGCTGCAGCCGAACGCGATCCGGGGCTGTTCGAATTTGCCTGGAAGGAACGGGTGCTGATCGTCACCCCCGCCACCCTGATCGGGCTCGCCAAAGCGGTCGCCTATAGCTGGCGCCAGGAAAAGATCGCCGACAACGCCAGGCGCGTCCACGAACTCGGCCGCGAGCTGTACAAGCGGCTGGCGACGATGGGCGGGCATGTGGTCGGGCTGGGCAAGAGCCTCGGGGCGAGCGTCCAGAAATACAACGATTTTATCGGCAGCCTGGAGAGCTCGGTCATGCCGCAAGCGCGACGGTTTTACGAGCTG
>JAJPIH010000373.1 GCA_021324875.1 Alphaproteobacteria bacterium | reverse complement strand
GTTGTCGATGCGCTCGGCGACCCGATCGACGGCAAGGGGCCGCTGGTCAATGTCGAGCGCCGGCGGGTCGAGGTCAAGGCCCCGGGGATCGTGCCGCGCCGTGGCGTACACGAACCGGTGCAAACCGGGTTGAAGGCGATCGATGCCCTGGTGCCGATCGGGCGCGGGCAACGCGAATTGGTGATCGGCGATCGCCAGACCGGCAAGACCGCGGTCGCGATCGACGCCGTGCTGAACCAGCGCGCGGTCAATGCCGGCACCGACGAACGTCTGAAGCTCTATTGCATTTACGTCGCGATCGGGCAGAAGCGCTCTTCAGTGGCGCAGATAGTCAAGACCTTGCAAGATTACGGTGCGCTCGACTACTCGATCGTCGTCGCCGCCACCGCCTCCGAGCCGGCGCCGCTCCAATATCTGGCGCCCTACGCGGGCTGTGCGATGGGTGAATATTTCCGCGACAACGGTATGCATGCACTTATTATTTATGATGATTTGTCGAAGCATGCCGTCGCTTACCGGCAAATGTCGCTGTTATTGCGACGGCCACCGGGACGCGAGGCCTATCCCGGCGACGTCTTCTATTTGCATTCGCGGCTCTTGGAGCGCGCCGCCAAAATGAACGAAGAGCACGGCGCCGGCTCGCTGACGGCATTGCCGATCATCGAGACCCAGGCGGGCGACGTTTCGGCCTACATTCCGACCAATGTGATCTCGATCACCGACGGCCAGATCTTTCTCGAGACCGAATTGTTCTATCGCGGCATCCGCCCGGCCATCAATGTCGGCCTGTCGGTCAGCCGGGTCGGATCGGCGGCACAGATCAAAGCCATGAAACAGGTCGCCGGGCGCATCAAGCTCGAACTCGCGCAGTATCGCGAGATGGCCGCGTTCTCGCAATTCGCCTCCGATCTCGATGCGGCAACGCAGCGCCTGCTGGCGCGCGGCTCACGGCTGACCGAATTGTTGAAGCAGCCGCAATTCGCACCGATGGCGGTCGAAGAGCAGGTGGTCTCGATTTTCGCCGGCACGCGCGGCTACCTCGACCGGATCGAGGTCGCCAATGTGACCCGGTTCGAGGCGGCGATGCTCGGCGAGTTGCGCGCCACACGGCCGGAATTGCTCGACGCGATCCGCACCGAGCGGGAAGTGTCGCCGGAGGTCGAAAAGGGGCTCGTCGAGTTCCTCGACGGCTTTGTCAACACCTTTGTCTAGGACCCTCGCTGCCGCCCACGGCAGAGCATTCTCGCCGCTGATCATGGCACGCAACCCGATTGCCCGGCGCCGACGGAAGAGCCATCCGCCGGTTCCTCCGCTGGCTGAGCCGGCCTAGGTTTACGTCACGAACGGGGCCCGACCTCCATGCCGAGCCTGAAGGATCTGCGCACCAGCATCCGCAGTGTCCAATCGACGCAAAAGATCACCGCGGCGATGAAGGTTGTGGCCGCATCACGGCTGCGCCGCGCCCAGGAGCAGGCCGAGGCGGCGCGGCCCTATGCGCAGCGCATGCAGCGCGTTCTCGCTTCGCTTGCGGCGCGAATGGCGGGGATGCCGGGGGCGCCGCCCTTGCTAGTCGGCACCGGCGGCCAGGCCACGCATCTGCTGGTCATCGCGACCTCGGATCGGGGTCTGGCCGGCGGGTTTAACGCCTCGATCCTGCGCGAAGCGCGGCGCCGCATCCGCGAGCTCGAAAGCGCCGGCAAGCGCGTCATGATCCTGACGATCGGCCGCAAAGGGCGCGACGGATTGCGCCGCGACTTTGGGCGGCTGATCCACGACAGCCTCACCGATGTCGGGCGGCGGCAAATATCGTTTGACGAAGCGCGCAATATCGCCGAGCGGCTTTTGGTGCTGTTTCGCGGCGGTTCATTCGACACCTGTTCGATCATCTATAACCGGTTTCGCTCGGCGATAACCCAGATCGTGACGGTCCAGCAGCTGATCCCGTTTCCGGTCGAGGCCGAAGCCGAAAGCGCCGCCTCCGGTGCTGCGACCGGCGTTTACGAGTTCGAACCGTCGGAGGAGGAGATTCTCGGCGAATTGCTGCCGCAAAACCTCGCCGTGCAGATCTACACCGCGCTTCTCGAAAACGCGGCGAGCGAGCAGGGAGCGCGGATGACCGCGATGGACAACGCCACGCGTAACGCCGGTGATATGATCGCCCGGCTGACGCTGAATTATAACCGCACCCGCCAGGCGGCGATCACCAAGGAGCTGATCGAGATTATCTCCGGCGCCGAAGCCTTGCATGCCGCATGATGCACAGACCCCTACGCCCGTCGCCGTGCTGAAGCACAAAGAAAGACAGCCCCGTCGCAATTGCCGAATCGATCTCGGATGGTCAATGCGCGGAGGCTTTCGCCGTTCAACTGTCGGGACCAGACGAGGATATTGCTGAATATGGCACGAAACAGCATCGGCACGATCACCCAGATTATCGGCCCGGTCGTCGATGTCCATTTCGACGGCGAATTGCCGGCCATCCTCAATGCGCTGCATGTCGAGCGCGCGGGCGGCAAGCTCGTTCTCGAGGTGGCGCAGCAGCTGGGCGAGAACGGCGTGCGCACGATTGCGAGGGACACGACCGACGGGCTGGTGCGCGGCGCCCAGGCGGTCGACACCGGCGAACCGATCATGATGCCGGTCGGCCCGGAAACCCTGGGCCGCATTCTCAATGTGATCGGCGAGCCGGTCGATGAGCGCGGCCCGGTCTCGACCACCCGTCGCTCGCCGATTCACAAGCCGGCGCCCGAATTTACCGACCAGTCAACCGAAGCCCAGATCCTCGTCACCGGGATCAAGGTGGTCGATCTTCTGGCCCCCTATGCGCGCGGCGGCAAGGTCGGGCTGTTCGGCGGCGCCGGGGTCGGCAAGACGGTCATCATCATGGAGCTGATCAACAATATCGCCAAGGCCCATGGCGGCTATTCGGTGTTTGCCGGGGTTGGCGAGCGCACCCGCGAGGGCAACGACCTCTACCACGAGATGATCGAATCCGGGGTCATCAATCCGAACGGGCCCGGCTCAAAGGCCGCTCTCGTCTACGGTCAGATGAACGAGCCGCCCGGAGCGCGGGCGCGGGTCGGCCTCAGCGGCCTGACGATCGCCGAATATTTTCGCGACGAGGAAGGCCAGGATGTGTTGTTTTTCGTCGACAACATCTTCCGCTTCACCCAGGCCGGTTCCGAAGTGTCGGCGCTGTTGGGGCGCATCCCGTCGGCGGTCGGCTATCAGCCGACCCTGGCGACTGACATGGGAACCTTGCAGGAACGCATCACGACCACCAAAAAAGGCTCGATCACCTCGGTGCAGGCGATTTACGTACCGGCCGACGATTTGACCGATCCCGCGCCGGCGACCTCTTTTGCCCATCTCGATGCGACCACGGTGCTGTCGCGTCAGATCGCCGAACTCGGCATCTACCCGGCGGTTGACCCGCTCGATTCGACCTCGCGCATGCTCGATCCGCGCATCGTCGGCGAAGAGCATTACGGGGTCGCCCGCGACGTGCAGCGGGTGCTGCAGACCTACAAATCGCTGCAGGATATTATCGCGATTCTCGGCATGGACGAATTGTCCGAAGAAGACAAGCTGACGGTCGCCCGCGCGCGCAAGATCCAGCGCTTCCTGTCGCCGCCCTTCCACGTCGCCGAAGTGTTTACCGGAACCCCCGGCGTATTCGTCAATCTCGAAGATACGATCAAGGGCTTCAAAGGGATCGTCGCCGGCGAATATGACGATTTGCCGGAGAGCGCCTTTTACATGGTCGGCACGATCGAGGAAGCGGTTGAAAAGGCGCGCCGGATGGCCGCCGAGGCGGCTTGAGCCGCGGTGCCGCGATGCCTGAGCAAGTCAGTTTCGAACTGGTCACACCCGAGCGCATGGTGCTGTCCGAGCCGGTCGATATGGTCGTCGTCCCCGGTGTCGAGGGCGATTTTGGGGTGCTGCCCGGTCACTCGCTGCTGATCTCGACAATCCGGCCGGGAACGATCGCGGTCTATCAGGGCCAATCGGTGACCCGGCGGATCTTTGTCGTCGGCGGCTTTGCCGAGGTCACGCCGGAGCGCTGCACGGTGCTCGCCGACGCCGCCATCCCGGCCGAAGACCTCGACCGCACCGCGATCGAGGCCGAGTTGCAGGTTGTGCGCGGCAATCTGCCCAGCCTGCGCGAGCGGGTTGCCCGCGCGACCGGCACCGATCGCGAGCAGCTGTTGATCGAACTCGCGGCGCTTGAACGTGATGAGCGGGTGGCGCAGGCGAAACTGCAGGCTGTGGCCGAACTTGCCGGGCATTAGGATTGCCCGTCGGATTATGTCGCCGTAATAACGAGGAACGGGTCCCGCTCGGGTGTTAAACCGGCACCCGTCGCGATGCCGATCGGAGGCGGCATGGCACGCTGGCAACTCGACGACATCGGCTGGGAGCGGTTCGATGCGGGCAAGCTTGATCCCGGCATCACCCGCATCGTCAAGGCGGCCTCGCTGGTCGAATACAATGGCGGCGCTTATGCCCGCCATCTCTGCCTTGTTTTTGCCGACGACCCGGAATTTCGGGCGAGCGCGCAGCGCTGGGGCGAGGAGGAAATCCAGCACGGCCGGGCGCTTGCACGCTGGGCGGCGCTGGCCGACCCCGGGTTCGACTTCGCCGCCGCCTTCGCCCGCTTTCGCGATTCCTTCCGGGTCGACTTTGAGTGCAGCCGATCGCGTCGCGGCTCGCGCACCGGCGAGATGGTCGCGCGCTGCGTCGTCGAGACCGGCACCAGCTCCTATTACCGGGCGCTTGCCGATGCCGCCGCCGAGCCGGTGCTGAAGGAGATCTGCCGGCGGATCGCCGCCGACGAGGTGCGCCATTACAAGCTTTTCCGCCGCACGCTCGAGCGCTACCGCGTGCGCGAGGGTGTCGGGTTTTGGCGCCGGCTGTTGGTCGTGCTGCGGCGCCTCGCCGAGGCCCGCGACGACGAACTCGCCTGCGCCTATTACGCCGCCAACGAGTTTAACGGGCGCTATGACCGCCGGCGCTGCAGCCGCAACTACGCCCGACACGCCTTTGCGGTCTATCGCGAAGCCCATGTCGCGGGCGCTGTCAAAATGCTGTTCAAAGCCGCCGGTCTGTGCGCCAACAGCCGGCTTTGCCGGGCCGGCGAGCGGCTCGCCTGGCAGGTCATGCGCCGCCGCGCCCTTCGCCTGGCCGCGCTCGGCGCCTAATCTAGGTGCATATCGCGGGCGCGGCGCCGGCGGTCAATCGGCGGGTAAATCGACTGCCGCGAGGGCCGTCGCCGGCGCGCAGCGCGGTCTCAATCGGGAGAGGGTCACGGGCATGACCGAGCCGCCGATCCTGTCGCGGCCGATCCCGTCGAGCGGCGAGGAATTGCCGGTGATCGGGCTTGGCACCTGGCCTGTGTTCGATGTCGGCGCCGACCAGCCGACGCGCCGGCGGTTGCGCGAGGTGGTGCGCCGGCTTGTCGATGGCGGCGCCCGCATGATCGACACCTCGCCGATGTACGGCCGCGCCGAGGCGGTGACCGGCGATCTCGTCGCCGAGCTTGGCCTGCGCGAGCGGACCTTTCTTGCGACCAAGGTGTGGACGACCGGGCGCGACGCCGGCGTCGCCGAGATCGAGCGCTCGGCGCGCCGGTTGCGCAGCGCAGTCATCGACCTCGTGCAGATCCACAACCTCGTCGACTGGCGCACTCATTTGGCAACTCTGCGCCGAATGAAAGCCGAAGGCCGCGTCCGCTATATCGGCATCACCCATTACACCGAGCGCGCACTCGCCGATCTTGCCGCCATTCTCGACGCCGAACCCGGCATCGATTTTGTCCAATGCGGCTATTCGGCCGCAGCCGCATCGGCCGAACAGCGGCTCCTGCCGGTAGCCGCGGCGCGCGGCGTCGCGGTCATCGTCAACCAGCCGTTGGGCCAGGGCAGCTTGCTGCGCCATCTCCGCGGTCGGCCGCTTCCGGTCTGGGCGGACGAGCTCGGTTGCGCAAGCTGGGGGCAGCTGCTGCTCAAATACATCCTGGCCGAGCCGGCGGTGACCTGCGTGATCCCGGCCACCGGCAATCCCGGCCATATGGCCGAAAATCTCGCCGCCGGCCGCGGGCCGCTCCCCGACGCCGGGCAGCGCCGCCAGATCCGCCGCATCTGGGAGGCGGCGTGACCGGATCGTAAGGGCGTCGCCTATCCGTCACCCCCGATCACGGTTCGAGCACCGACCGAACCCCGGCAATGATGCGGTCGCGATCCGGGAAGACGTGGTTTTCCAGCACCGGGCTGTACGGGATCGGCACCGGCAGGGCGCAGACGCGCTTGACCGGCGCTTTGAGCGCGGCAAAAGTCGCCCGATCCTCGGTGGCGACCGCCGCAATCTCGGCGGAAAAACCGGCCGTCGGCCCGGCCTCGTCGGCGATCACGAGGCGCCCGGTCTTCTGCACCGAATGGCGGATCGTTTCGGTATCGAGCGGCACCAGGCTGCGCGGATCGACGACCTCGACCGAAACGCCTTCCTTGTCGAGCTCTTCGGCAGCCGCCAAGGCCTCGTGCACGAGCCAGGCGAGCGCCACCACGGTGACGTCCTTGCCCTCGCGCTTGATGTCGGCCACCCCGAGCGGGATTGTGTAATCCTCGTCCGGCACCGCACCCTTGCGCGCGTTGAGCCGGCTCGATTCGAACGAGATGACCGGGTTGTTGTCGCGGATCGCGGTCTTGATCAGGCCTTTGATATCGTAGGGCGTCGACGGCAGAAACATCTTGAGGCCGGCGACATTCATGAACATCGAATAAGGCGATTGCGAATGCTGGGCGGCGACCCGGCCGCCGCCGCCGACCGCGGCGCGGAACAGGATCGGAAACGGCACTTGGCCGCCGAACATGTAATGGATTTTGGCGGCCTGGTTGACGATCTGGTCCATCGCGACAAAGCAGAAGGTGACCTGCCGCCAATCCGCAATCGGCCGAAACACACAGCCGGCGGCGCCGATCGCCATGCCGGTAAACGCCGCCTCGGTGATCGGGGTTGCCCGGATCCGCTCGGGGCCGAATTCGTTGAGCAGCGGCGGCAGCGCGTCGGTCGACATATAGAAGA
This sequence comes from Alphaproteobacteria bacterium, assembly GCA_021324875.1. Lineage (GTDB taxonomy): Bacteria > Pseudomonadota > Alphaproteobacteria > ATCC43930 > CGMCC-115725 > AP-15. The sequence continues at coordinate 851 of JAJPIH010000373.1, read as the reverse complement.
TCTTGGGGTCGCGCCGCATCTCCTCGGCCACCGCCTCGAGGGCGGCCTCGTTGTAGGTGAGCTCACGCATCTTCTGCTCCCCCTTCACGCCGCGAACACGTCCGCTGTCGCCTCGTCCGGCTCCGGGAACGGGCTCGCTTCGGCAAACGAAATCGCCGCCGCGATCGCGTCCATGACTTCGCGCTCGATCGCGGCGAGACCGGCGTCGTCGAGATGGCCTTGCTCGCGCAATTGCCGCTCGAGCCGCGCGATCGGGTCGCTCCGCTTCCACGCTTCGATTTCGCCGCGGTCGCGCGGATCGGGCTGGCCGGGACGCTCGGTATGCGCACGCCAGCGATAGGTCTTGCACTCGATCAGGCTCGGCCCCTCGCCGCGGCGCGCCCGCTCGACGGCGCGATTGGCGGCCTGGTAGACCGCGAAGATGTCGTTGCCGTCGACAACGACCCCCGGAATGCCATAGCCCTGAGCGCGGGCGGCGACGTCGGAGAGCGCGTGCGTGGCGGCCGCGGCGGTCTGGGCAGCGTACATGTTGTTTTCGCAGACATAGACCATCGGCAGTTTCCAGGTCGCCGCGATGTTGAGGCATTCGTGAAACGGCCCCGCATTCGAGGCGCCGTCGCCAAAAAACGACACCGCCACCGCACCTTTGCCTTCCATCTGCGCGGCGAGACCGGCCCCGGTGACAATCGCGATGCCGCCGGCGACAATGCCGTTGGCGCCGAGCATGCCGATGCCGAAATCGGCGATGTGCATCGAGCCGCCCTTGCCTTTGCAATAGCCGGTGCGGCGACCGTATAGCTCGGCCATCATGCGGTTCAAATCGGCGCCCTTGGCGATGCAATGGCCATGGC
>JAJPIH010000251.1 GCA_021324875.1 Alphaproteobacteria bacterium | reverse complement strand
TTCATAAACGGTTCGCCACCCGTAAAGCCGATCAGGCGGGTCGGCAGTGCGCGGATTTCGATCTCGTCGAGAAATTCGGAAACCTCAGCCGCGCTGAGATACACAAGACGATCATTGCGCGGCGAGGACTCGATATAGCAATGGCCGCAAGTTAGATTGCACAACGTACCGGTATTGAACCACAGCGTCTCGAGCCCGCCGAGCACGACCTGCGCGCGGCGCGCACCGGTAGCGGTCACAAGCGGGTCCTGGAATTTTCGCGGATCCATACTTGAGTTGCGGCGGGGAGCGGATGTTGTGCCGACCAGGCTCGGCCTCGCGGGCGGCGCTATGTCTGGCAAGTTTAAACTCGCACGCGCGGTCGGCAAAGCGTTTCGACCTCGGCCTATCATACCCGGTACGCGCCCTCGCGGCCTGTCAGCGCCGCAATGAGGCGGGGTGCAGGTTCACGATGGTGCGCGATCGGCGGCGCGCGGCGAGCAAACAGCCAGCCGCCGATCGGTTGCGATCGCCGCCACGGTCCACTAAGTTCCTTATGTTCCGGCCCTGCCGGCTACATGGCTAGAATAGAACAGCATATGGGGCAGGCGACACCGCGTCACATCCGGTTGACCTCGCATCCCGGCAGCGCCGGCCTGCGCGCGATACCGTTGCGTTGGGGAGCGGCTGATCCGCAGCAGCGCGGCCCGGTCGTTGCCAGCCCGGCCGAACCCAGCCATCGCAACGCGATCGGTGCCTATTCCGGGGCCTACGGCATTTACCGCGCCCTGGCGGTTGCAACCGGAGCGCTGGCTCGCGACCATCGCCCCGATTTGACCGATACCGCACCCGCGGCGGCGATCACGCCAAATCCATACTGGGCCGATCCCGACCGGATTGTCGCCCTTGACCCGTGGGGGCATCTGGTCGGCGAGATTTTTGCCGACGCAATCTGCGCCGGCATCGACGTGAGGCCGACGATCGCGGTGACGACGGCGCATATCGTGATGCCGGAAATTCGCGACCGGATCGCCGAACACGCGCTCGTCCCCGACGGCAAGGTGCTGCTCGAGAGCGGCGAGATCCGGGTGACCAAGGCTGATCGACCCGGTCTGGCATCTGCCGGGACTGGCCGCGCGGTTTGGCGTCGGCGAAGCCGAATTGCGGCGCACCCTGTTCGAAGAAACAGGCGGTATGTATCCCGAACTCGTCACCCGGCCCGATCTCGAAGTGCTGCTCCCGCCGACCGGCGGGACGACGGTTTATCTTTTCGGCGAGGTGGCCCATCTGTCTCGGCCGGGCACCCTGATCGCCTGTCGTGTCCATGACGAATGCAATGGTTCGGACGTGTTCGGCTCCGACATCTGCACCTGCCGGCCTTATCTGATCCATGGCATCGAGGTGTGCGTCGCCACGGCGCAACAGGGTGGGCTCGGGGTCATCGTCTACAACCGGAAAGAGGGGCGCGCCCTCGGCGAAGTCACCAAATTCCTCGTCTACAACGCGCGTAAGCGGCAGCTTGGCGGCGATCGCGCCGACACCTATTTCCGTCGCACCGAATGTGTCGCCGGCGTCCATGATCTGCGGTTCCAGGAATTGATGCCCGACGTCTTGCACTGGCTCGGCATCTGCCGCATCGACCGCTGGGTGTCAATGTCGAACGACAAACGCGGCGCGCTCGAGGCGCAAGGGATCGAGATCGTCGAACAGGTCGCGATCCCCGAGCGGCTGGTCCCGCACGACGCTGAAGTCGAGATTGCCGCCAAAAAGGCGGCCGGGTATTTTGCGCCGACCGGCGCGCCCGACGCCATCCGCCTGCGCAGCATCAAGGGCCGTGCCTTCGGCGAATAACCGCGCGGCAAACGCCCGGGCGCTGCTCAGCGCTGCCGCTATACGCGAGCGCTGCGAACGGGTGTTTGCCCTTGTCGAGCGCGGAGCGGGCCGCCATTTCGCGCTCGATCTGAGCCGCCTCGGCGGGGTGGCCGACCGTGTCGCGGCGACGACACGCCGGCGCTATCCGGATCTCGTGGTACCCTATCACAGCCGCTGGCGCCATTTTGGCGTGGGCGGAATCGACCGGGCCGCGCTGGTTGCGGCCGACGCCGACGCGGCGGAGCGGACCCGTGCGGCGATCGATCTGGCGTTTGTTTCGGTGTTGCTCGACGCCGGCGCCGGCGCGCAATGGCGCTACCGCGAGGCGGAAACCGGTCAGCTATGGGGACGCTCGGAAGGGATCGCCGTTGCCAGTCTGCGCGCGATGCAGGCCGGAATGTTCTCCGCCGCGCCAGCCCAACCATGGCGCGCCGATGCGGCGGGGCTGATGCGGCTCGCCGGTGAACGGCTCGGCGATGTTTTTCAGCACAGCGCAAGTAACCCGTTTCCCGGGCTCGAAGCCCGGGCTGCGCTGCTGCGGCGATTGGGCGAAGTGTGCCGCGCACACCCTGAGCTGTTCGGGACAGCGGCGCGACCGGGTCATCTGTTTGACTATTGGCGCAGGGCGGGCGGCGGGCTGGCCGCGGCGGCGATGCTGCACACTTTGCTTGCGACGCTGGGTCCGATCTGGGCTTCGGGTCCGGTCGTCGACAATGTCGCGCTCGGCGATTGCGGCCGGCACAGCGGCCTTCCGGGCGACGGCCTGGTCCCGTTTCACAAATTGACGCAATGGCTGGCCTACTCGCTGGTCGAGCCGCTGACGGCAGGCGGTATTGTGGTCACGGGCCTCGACGAGCTGACCGGGCTGGCCGAATATCGCAACGGCGGTCTGTTTCTCGATTGCGGGGTGATCCAGCCCCGCGATCCGGACCTGCTGGCGCATCCGCTCGCGGCGACCAGCGAGCCGGTGGTCGAATGGCGCGCGCTGACCGTGGCACTGCTCGATCGGCTCGCGCCGGCGGTGCGCGCGCGGCTCGGCAAACCGGCTTCGGAATTCCCGCTCGCCTGCGTGCTCGAAGGTGGCAGCTGGGCGGCGGGGCGTGAGGTTGCCCGCGAGCGGCGGGTGGATGGCAGCGCCCCGATCGTGATCATCAGCGACGGGACATTGTTCTAGGAGCGAGCATGGAACAGCCAAGGGCCGGGCTGACGGTGGTCGATCACCCGCTTGTCCAACACAAATTGACCCTGATGCGCGACCGCAGCACCTCGACCGCGGAGTTCCGCCGGCTGTTGCGCGAGATCAGCCTGTTGCTCGCCTATGAGGCGACGCGTGATTTGCCGCTCGAGGCAACCGAGATCGAGACCCCGCTCGAGCGCGGACGCTTCCCGCTGATCGCCGGCAAGAAGTTGTGTCTTGTGTCGATCCTGCGCGCCGGCAACGGCATTCTCGACTGGATGATCGACCTGCTGCCATCGGCGCGGATCGGCCATATCGGGATCTATCGCGAGCCGCGAACCTTGCAGGCGGTGGAGTACTACCTAAAGCTGCCCGACGATCTGCCCGAACGCGACGCGATCGTCGTCGACCCGATGCTGGCGACCGGCAATTCCGCGGTCGCGGCGATTTCCCGGCTGGTCGAGCTAAAGGCGCGGTCGATCAAATTCGTCTGCCTCGTCGCCGCCCCGGAAGGGGTCGAGACGGTGTTGCGCGCCTTTCCCGACGTCGCCATTGTCGCCGCAGCACTCGACCGGTGTCTCGACGCCCACGGTTATATTCTCCCTGGGCTCGGCGACGCCGGCGACCGGCTGTTCGGGACAAGGTGATCGGAGGTCGGTCGCCGTCTCCGCTCGGCTGGATCAATGGCCGGCGTCGTGCCGGGACGGGTGCGGCCAATGGCGATTAAGCGGCCGGGCAAGCTGGACGAATTTGGCGCGCTGTTCCGGCGAAAGCGTGGCGAGAAACGACAACGTTGCCGAAGTCAGCTGGCGCATATACCGGCGCCGCTCCTGATCGGCTTGGTCGAAGAGTTGCATCACGGTCGCTTCATCGGCTTGCGGCTTGCCGATTTCCGCCCAGGCATTGGCAAACATCGGCTGCACCGCCTGATGCATCGACTGCATCAGCCCATGCACCGTTTGCGAATATTGCGCAAAGGCGCGCTGTTGCCCGGCGTCAAGGCCGAGTTGGCCGCCAATCCGTTCAAGCCGCTGCTCGGGCGATAACGGGGGCGGGGCATGCACCCGGATCCACAGCGCCCCGCCGACAAAAAACAGGTTCAGCACCAGCGACAGCGCCAGCGGCACCTTCCACCAATTTCGCCGCGCGGTGCTGCCGGCGGCAATGTCGGCGAGCATCATGTTTGCTGGCCGGCCCCCAAGTCGCGCAGGAACCCGACCGACGGATCGAGCAGCTCGGGCAGGAAGTTATCGTCGCCGATCTGCGCCGCAGGCGTGCGCTGGGTCAGGTTGAGCAAGGTGTCGGTGCCCATCGCAAAACCGAGCCAGCTGGCGACCGCAAGCGCCGCGGCAAGACCGCTCCAATGCGCAATCTCGTAAAACACCCGGCGTCCGCGCATCGGCAACGGTGTCGCCGTCGCGGTCCGTTCGCCACATGGATCAATCGCGATCGCCCGCTCGACCAGCTCGGCCATGTCGCCGAGCATCGGCAAGCCGCCGCGGCTCAGCGCCCGCGCCGCCGCCACATCCGATCGCGCCGCCGCATCCTGGGCAAGCCGCGCCGCCACACGCGCCCGCTCGTCGTCATCGGCAAGCATGCCGTCGGCAAATCCGGCAAGGTCGAGGAAATACTCGGTCTCGTCCTCAACGCTCTCGGCCGTCCGACACCGCTGCCACAGCGCGCGGCCCGTCTCGAAATCCGTCGCTCCTCCTACCGCCGGCTCTTCAACGCCATTCATTGTCCGGCCCTCCGCGCATGGTATGCGCTCCATTCCGACGGCATCCCCGCAACTCTTTGGTTTGAATGTGCATCACTCCTCCGTTTTGAAATAGGCCCGCAATTTGATCATCGCCTTGTGATGAGCACTGCGCACCGTTTGCGGATCGATACCGAGCTGGGCGGCAATCTCGGCGACCTCCATGTCGCGATCGTAAAGCATTGTCATAATCTCGCGCTGGCGCGGTGACAGCAATGCCTCGGGCAGTTTGAGACGGTGAACGGGTTCGGGCGGATCGACCGCCAGTTGCGATTCCGGCACCGCGTCGATCGGCACCACCACCGGCCGATAGCGGCGCAGCGCGTCGCGCGCGGTGCTGCGCGCGACGATGGTGATCCAGGTCGAAAGCCCGGCCCGCGTCGGGTCATAGCTGCGCAGCAGGCGGAAATCGTTGCGGCACAGCCGCAAAAACACCTCTTGCACGAGGTCCTCGACTTCGCCCGCCTCGCGCGCCACCCCGCGCACGGCGGCGACGACAAGCCCGGCATACCGTCGGACAAACGCTTCCCAGGCGCCTTTTTCGCCGCGCAGCAGCGCCTGCAGCAGGTCGTCCTGCGTCAACCGCGCAGCCTCCGGCAGTCGTCGAGCGCCCGCGCCTCTCACATCAGGCCGGCGAAAAAGTCGTTACCCTTATCGTCGATGACGATGAAGGCCGGGAAGTTCTCGACCTCGATGCGCCACACCGCCTCCATGCCGAGCTCGGGGTATTCGAGCACCTCGACCTTGCGGATGCAGTCCTGGGCAAGGCGCGCCGCCGGACCGCCGACCGAGCCGAGATAGAACCCGCCATGCTTGCGGCAGGCATCGCGCACAACGCTGCTGCGGTTGCCTTTGGCCAGGGTTACAAAGCTCCCGCCCGCCGCCATAAAGGCGTCGACGTAACTGTCCATGCGGCCGGCGGTGGTCGGCCCGAACGATCCCGAGGCATATCCCGCCGGCGTCTTGGCCGGACCGGCATAGTAGATCGGATGGTCTTTCACGTAGTCGGGAAGCCCCTCGCCCCGGTCGAGCCGTTCCTGCAATTTGGCGTGGGCGATATCGCGCGCGACAACGAGCGGACCACTCAGGCTCAGCCGGGTCTTGACCGGATAGCGCGACAGGGTGCGGCGGATCTCGGTCATCGGCCGATTGAGGTCGATCGGCACCACCTCGCCGCCGAGTGCGGCCTCGTCAATATCGGGCAGAAACCGCGCCGGATTGGTCTCGAGCTCTTCGAGAAACACCCCGTCGGCGGTGATCTTGCCGAGGATCTGGCGATCGGCCGAGCAGGGGACGCCGATCCCGATCGGCAGGCTGGCGCCATGACGCGGCAAACGTATCACGCGCACATCGTGACAGAAGTACTTGCCGCCGAATTGCGCGCCGATACCCAGCCCGCGGGTCAGCTGCAGCACCTCCGCCTCGAAGTCGCGGTCGCGGTAGGCCTGG
>JAJPIH010000325.1 GCA_021324875.1 Alphaproteobacteria bacterium | reverse complement strand
TTCGAATATTCGAAACTCTGCGGAAAGTGACGCAAGGTGAGCCCGTGCGGCCGCAACTGGGTTTCGAGCGCCGGGCCAAAAACGCCGGCTTCGATGCGCGCGGCGCGCGAGACGGGATCGATTTCGACGACCCGATCGAGGCGGCGCAAATCCAGGCTGACCGCCCCCTTCGACCCGTCGTCGGGGCGCCGTGGCTCGACCCCCCCGACGACGCTGCTTCCGCCGCCGAACGGGACAGCCATTGCCCGAACGCTGCCCGCCCAATCGAGCAACGCCGCGATATCCCCTTCGTCGCGCGGATAGGCAACAACATCGGGAGCCGACGAATAATCGCCGGCAAGGCCTCGGGCATAGTCGCGAAACGACTTGCCATAGGTGTGCGCGGCGCGATCATAGGGTTCGCGCGAGCAGATCGGGGCAAGCGATGGCGGCGGTGCTAGCCGCGACGGCGGCAGCATGAGATTGCTCAGTGTCGGCGCCGGTCTTTCGTCGAAATCGCCAAATGCGAATAGTCGCCGATAGCGGGCAAGCGCCGCCTCTTCTTCGGCGGCGGTCATGCCCTCTCCCTCCCGCCCCCAACCGAAAAATTTGAGCCGCGCCTCGGCCATTTTTCCTCCGCACGCGCTTGTTTGGCATATCCGCCCGGCCAGCATAGCGCCGGCGGGGTAAGCGGGCCAACCCGGACGACCGCGGGGTCGTCTGCGACGCTCACACAGGGGCGCCGCCGCAATCCACCCTCGGGGTGGCTCCGGACGGATGCGCATAGTAGGCTCACCGCTCACAAAGCAACATGGGAGCCTGGGGTGAATACAACCGACCGTAGAGCCACGACCGGGGCCAACCGTAAAAAGCTGCTGTTGCCGACCACGATGGCGCGAGCCGGCTGGGCCTTGGTCGAAGCGCGCGACGACGTCGAAGGGGTCGCCTACGCCCCGAACCTGCCCAAAGCCGAACTGCATCAACTGCTCGAAGATGCCGCCGGCATTGCGTTGGGAGTGCAGCCATTCAGCGATCCCGAACTCGACGCCGCCCCGCCGCTCGAGGTCGTCTCGCGGATCGGGGTCGGTTATGACGCGGTGGACGTGCCCGCGCTGAGCCGACGCCGGATCCCGCTGATGATCGGCGGGACCGCCAATTCGGTCAGCGTCGCCGAGGCCGGCGTGTATTTGATCATGTCTCTGGCGCGCCGCGGTCCGGTTATGGATGCGATGGTCCGCGAGGGCCGCTGGCATGACCGCTACAAAGAACTGCCGGTCGATCTTTACGGAAAGACCGTCTTGATTGTCGGCTTCGGCAAAATTGGCACCCGCGCCGCCAAACGCTATGCCGCGATGGAAATGAACGTGCTGGTCTACGACCCTTATATATATTCGGAAACCATCCGAGGAATGGGCTATGAACCGGTGGCCGACCTTGACGCGGGGGTTGCGCGGGCCGATTTCATTACGATCCATTGTCCTAAAACGCCCGAGACCGTCGGCCTTTTCGACGCGGCGCGGCTTGCCCGCATGAAGCCAACCGCGCATATCGTCAACACCGCGCGCGGCGGCATCATCGACGAGGGGGCGCTGTTCGAGGCGCTCAAGGAAAGGCGGATCGCCGGTGCCGCACTCGACGTCTTTGTCGAGGAACCGACGCCGGTGAACAATCCGCTTCTGACCCTGCCCAATTTTATCGCCGCCCCGCATGTTGCGGGGGTTACTCGCGAGGCGGTCGAGCGGATGGCGGTGGCGGCGGTGCAGAATATTTTGAGCGTCATCGACGGCAAGCCGATCCGCGACAACGTGGTCAACCGCGAGGTGCTCGATTAGCGCGGCCGCCACGTGCCGCTCAACAACCGGCTGCTCTTTGCTGCGGCGGATCGGGGATGCCCCCTGTCTGCCGAGCCTAGCATGGTCGATGCGGCAGTTATCGCCATGCTCGCGTGACGGTCAGCGGGGACTTCCATAAGCGATGCGGTTTTTCGCGGCGGTGTGGCCGGGGGCACGGCGGGTTGGCTGCTGGCTTTGGGATCACCGCGCGGTCGCGCTGCCGATGGCCATCGGGCTGGCGGCGCTGCTGCTCCGCCTCTACGGTCTTGGCGACAAGCCGTTCTGGCTCGACGAAGTCACGAGCCTGCGACGGGCGACGGCATCCGTGCCAGCCCTGGTCTCGGATTCGCTAAACAACACCCACTACCCGACTTACTTCTTGCTGTTGTGGTTGGTGGCCAAGTTCGGCACCTCACAATGGCTGTTGCGCCTGCCCTCGGCGGTGTTTGGCGCCCTCGGGGCGGCGCTGACTTGTGTGCTCGGCGGTCGAGTGGGGAACCTTCGTGCCGGCGCGATCGCCGGGCTGCTGCTGGCGATATCGCCATTCGAGGTTCAATTCGGCCAAGAAGCCCGCTCCTATACACTGGTTTCCTGCCTCATTCTGATCGCCTTATGCGGGCTGGTTGGCCTCTCGCAACAGCCCGCCGCCGCGGCGCTGCGGTTTGGCGCGCCGGGGGCCCCGCGTCGGGCCTGGATTGCGTTCACTGTGGGTACGGCGGCGGCGCTCAATGTCCTCAACGTCGCCATCCCGTGGCTGGTCGCCGCCAACCTCGCCGCGCCCGCGATCGCTTCGGCCGCGGGTCGGGAGCGACGGGGCTTTTGGCGGAACTGGGGGCTGGCCCAGCTCGTCATCCTTGCCGCCTGGGCGCCGTTGTTGATTGCGCTATGGCGGTCGCGACATGGCGCGGTCCTCGAAGGCGCCGATTGGGCCCCCGGAGGAACGTCGCGAACGATCTGGTCCATTCTGGCGCCGGTCTATTTGCTGCGGATCTCCAGCTTCATCACCTTCGATCTGATGCCGGCCGCGGTCCCGGGGCTGGGCGTCGGCGTGCTGATCGCGGCGTTGCTCGGCGCATGGCGCTTGCGGCGCGACACCACGATGCTGTGGGTCCTTGGCGCCGCCACCTTGACCCTGCCGCTCGGACTGTTTGCGTTGTCGGCGGCGGTGCCGGTATTGGTGCCGCGCTATTTCGCCTGGGGGGCTGCACCCTTTTTCGTGTTTGCCGGGATCGGCTTGGGGCGATTGACGATCCCCCGGTTCACCGCGCTGGCGGCGGCGCTCGGCGCGCTCGGCCTGGCCAACCTTGCGCCCTATTACCAATACGAGACAAAGCCGCGCTGGGACCTGGCGGCGGCAAAATTGACCAAAATTGTGCGGCCGGGCGACGTGGTCTTGCTTAACAGCTACTACGCCTATTCGGTGTTCGCGGTCTTCGCCCGGCAAGTCGGGCTCGACCCGAACCGCGTCAAACTGACCTGGAAACCCGACGAGGCGGCGCAGGTGGCGCCCGGCCACGATGTTTGGGCGGTCTACGGCCGCACCGGCCAGGCGACGCGGCAACCGGCCGGCGATTATCAGCACTCGCTGGCGGCGCTGGGTCATCCGGCAGTGGAGAAATCGATCGGCCGCTACATCATTCTGTGGCGTTTTGCCGAGCCGAACGGACCCGACCCGACCGCGCTTGAACCTCGGCCGCACAATCCGCACGACCTTTCAATGCGCGAGCCCCCCGCACACTGACCGGACGCCGGAGCCGCGCTTGACTTCGACGCGGCAAACTGGCGGGATCGCGGCATCGGCTTGCAAGGAGGATCGCATCATGCGCGCGAACCGGGTCAGAGAGGCATGGGCGGCGGGGCGCGCCGTCATCAACGGCTGGTGCGGAATCCCGAGCGGCTTCTCGGCCGAGGTCATGGCCCATATGGGCTGGGATTCGCTGGTTATCGATATGCAGCACGGGGTTGTCGATTACCGTGACATGCTGTCGATGCTGCAAGGGATTTCGACCACCGATGTCACGCCGATGGTGCGGGTGCCGTGGAACGACCCGGCGCACATCATGAAAGCGCTCGACGCCGGGGCTTACGGCATCATCTGCCCGATGATCAACAGCCGCGCGGAATGCGAGAAATTTGTCGGGGCTTGCCGTTATGCGCCGGCCGGTTACCGCAGTTCGGGGCCGATCCGCGCGGCGCTTTACGGCGGGTCGGACTATCAGGAAAAGGCGAACGACACGATTATCGCCTTCGCGATGATCGAGACGGTCGAAGCGATCGCCAAACTCGATGAGATACTCTCGACCCCGGGCCTCGATGCGGTCTATGTCGGTCCCTCGGATCTGTCGATTACGATGGGGCTTCCGCCCGGCCTCGACAAAGACCATGAGGCGATGCTCACCAATCTGCAAAAAATCCTCGACGGTTGCCGTCGGCACGGGGTCAAGGCCGGCATCCACACCGGCAGTCCGGCCTATGCCAAGCGCATGATCGAGATGGGCTATAATTTCACCACGATCATGGGCGATGCGGCCTTGTTGCGCGCCGCCGGCCAGCAGGTCCTCCAACAGATACGCGGCGCCAACGCGCCCGGCGGTCGGCAGACCGGGCCCTATTAGGGCGGGCCCTACGAGAGCGGGCATACCGGCGCCGGCCATCAAACCCCGTGCCCGGGGCCTCTCCCTCACCCGGGGAGAGGCCGGTTCGCCGCCGCGCGGGCCGGGCTCAAAACGATCAGCCGCCGAGCACGCCCTGGGTTTCGACAAAGAGCGAATAGACCGACTGGCTCGCGGTCATGAACAGCCGGTTGCGCTTGCGCCCGCCGAAGCAGACATTTGCGCAGCGTTCGGGCAGCAGAATGCGCCCGATCATATCGCCATCAGGCGCGAACACGGCGACCCCGTCCTCGCCCTCGCCGCCTGCCCAGGCGCACCATAAATTGCCGTAGATGTCGACCCGCATGCCGTCACTGCCGCCCGGCTCGGCGGCGTTGAACAGGCGGCGATGGGCGACGCGGGTACCGTCATCGACAACATCGTAGACCTGGATCGACCGCCGCCCCGGCCCCGGCGTATCCACGACATAAAGCCGGCTCTCATCGGGCGAAAAGGCAAGGCCGTTCGGCCGCTCCATATCGTCCACCGCGACCGCGATCCGGCCGCTGCGCGGATCGATGCGATAGACCCGGTAGGGAAGCTCCGGCGTCGCCTTGTGCCCGAGATAATTGCCGCGGATGCCCGCACCGTTGTCGCTGATCCAGATCGACCCGTCGGATTTGACGACGACGTCGTTGGGCCCGGTCAATTGCTTGCCGTCGAAACGCTGCGCCAGCACCGTGATCGAGCCGTCATATTCGGTGCGGGTCAGGCGCTGCGCATCCATCTCGCAGGTCACAAGCCGCCCCTGACGGTCGCGGGTATTGCCGTTGGCGTAACGCGACGGCCGGCGAAACACGCTGACCGCGCCGGTTTCTTCTTCCCATTTGAGGATGCGGTCGTTGGGAATGTCGCTCCATAACAGGCAGCGCAGATCGCCAAACCATACCGGCCCCTCGGTAAAGCGGCATCCGCCGGCGATGCGTTCAATCGCAGCATTGCCGAGCACCAGCGCCGAAAAACGCGGATCGAGAACCCGGATGCCGGGGTCGGGATAGCGCACGAGCGGCAGGTCGGTCATTGCCAATCCTCCGATCATCACGAATTCGGGCCGCGCTCCATCGATACCGGTTGCCAGCGCTTGAGCCCGCTTGCCGCCAACACCGACGGATTGACGCAGGACATCGGCCACCGGCCCGACAACACCAGCGACAATTCGAGGCCGACGCGACGCCGGCGGGCCGGGTCGAAGCGGGCGGTGGCCGAGGCCACATGCGCGGTCAAAATAACCTTGTCCATCTTGAGCAGCGGGTTGTTGTTCCCCGGCGGCTCGCGCTCGAGGACGTCGAGGCCGGCGCCGGCGATCCACCCCTCGTCGAGGGCCCGGATCAACGCCGCTTCGTCGGTGGTGGCGCCGCGGCCGGTTGACACATAGATGGCCGTGTTCTTCATCTGCCGGAAATGCTCTTCGCGCAGCATCCGATGCGCGCTTGCCGTTGACGGCGCATGCATCGAAATGATGTCGGCGCGCGACAGCAGCTCCGGCAGGCTGACCGGCTCCACCCCGCGCTCGACCATGACTATCTCTTCGATGTAGGGGTCGTAGGCAATAAGGTGGAGGCCAAAAGGCTTGGCCCGCTCGGCGACGGCGCGAGCGACATGGCCAAAGGCGATCAGGCCGAGGGTCATGCCTCTGAGCCGCGGGATTTTGAGCAACGCGGGACGGCCTTCGGCCCACCGCCCGTCGCGCACCAGGCGGTCTTGCTCGATCAATCGGCGATGGCAGGCCAGGATCAAGGTCATCGCATGGTCGGCGACTTCCTCGATAAAGGTGTCGGGGCAGTTTGTGACCGGTATGCCCTTCGCGGTCGCGGCATCGACATCGACCGAATCCACACCGACGCTGCCGAGGGCGATAATTTTGCAGCGCTCGAGCCCGTCGATCATCTTCTTGGTGATCGGTCGGCCCTTGGCATAGAGGGCATCGGCATCCTTGGCCGCGGCAATAAATTCATCCTCCGATCCCGGGGGGATCTCGTAGATCTCGGCATCGAGCGGTGCGAGCGCCTCCAGTTCGTAGCCATAATCGCCGCCGGCGACCGTGAAGCTCGCGCCCGTCGGGGTCGCGATCCTGAATTTTGCCAATGAGTCCTCCCTTGCGCGAGATCAATGCCCGAGCGATCACACCGTTGCGACCGGCACTTGTCAATCACCGCTCGCAGCCGTTGCCGGCGGCGAGACCGGGATCAGCGACAAGACCAGGGTCACCACCAACAGCAGCGACAGGCCGCCGACGATGCCAACCAGCCGCTCGAAACCGGGAGCGATGCTGTCCGGCGGGCGCAGCCCCTGCACCATGCTCGTCACATAGGCGAACATAGCTTGCGTACCGATATACCCGACCCCGGCCTTGCCGGTTTGGATTTGCGAACAGAGCCAGATGCCGGCAGCGAGCAGCCCGACCCAGACTGCGAAGACATCGCCGATCACCAAGAACAGCCCGAGCGCCGTCAGGGCGCCGATCAGGCAGCCGATCAGGCGGTGGACGGCGCGTTCGACGATCGCGCGATTGTCGGCGGTGACGACCGCGGTGGTCGGCAGCGAGAGCACCATCACCGCGGTAATGCCCATCGCGACCGGGGTCACCGGCGCGATCCAGTTTGCCAGGCTGGGCATCAACATCACCGTCAGCCCGCCGCGGCAAGCATTGAGCAAAAGCGCACCACTTCCCGGCAGCCAGCGTTGCAACCGGGTGCCGTAATCGCGCCGCCAGAATGCGAGCGGCGGCGGGTCCATCAGCGTCGCGGCAGCCGCCGCCGCGCCTTCGGGTGCCGGACTCAATGACGAGACCAGCAGCGCGGCGCCGCTGCCGATCACAACCTCGACGACCCGGTTGACCGCGGTGGCGAAGGCGGCGGCGGGCTGGTCGAACGACATCAGCATCACCAGGCATGCCGTCACCGTCCCGATCAGCCACGCATAGCCGTGACGCGAGGTGACAAAGCCGATCGCGCCCGCACACGACAATGCGAACAGGCACAGCAGGAACGGCAGCGTCTGATAGACAAAGAGCCGCAGGACGATCAGTGCGGCCGCGGCGCCGAGAATACTGCCGGCCACCCGGTCAATACCGCGCGACCATGCGACGGCGGGCGCGGCTCGGGTGACCTGAAAGGCGCTGATCCCCGCCCACCACGGGTTATCCGCATGCAGGGCCAGCGCCGCCAGCGTGGCCAAGGTGACGGCGGCCGTCGCCTCGGCCGCTTCCAGCCCGCGCGGGCCGCGCCATTCGAGCGCGCGCAATTCCGCGGCAAGGGCGCCGGGGATCTCGCGCAACATCGGCCTAGTAGATAATCAGGGTGCGCGCATCCGAGCCCATATGCAGGGTCACGTCGGGATGCGGATCGGCGAGCAGCAGGGTCACCGGGAAGCGCCGCTCCAATCGTATCCAGTCTGTGGTCGGCTCGACAAAGGGCAGCAATCTCGGCGCCGTCCGGTCTCGGCTGATGCCGCGCGCAATCCCTTGGATTGTGGCGCGGTGAATATGCCAGGGATAGGCGTCGAGCCACACCCAGGCGCTGTGCCCGACCTGAATATGGCGGATCACGCTCTCCTTGTAGTTGGCGATGACGCGCCAGGCATGGGCGTCGACCAGCCCGATCAACGGCTGGTTGGCGACGGCCTGGTCGCCGACGCGCAATGTCAGGTTCGTGATCGTGCCGTCGGTGGGGGCTCGGATCTTGGTTTGATCGAGCTGCCATTGCAGGTAGGCAATTTCGGCGGTGATCGCCTTAATCGTTGCTTCGTGCAGCTGCTGCATCCGGCGCTGTTTGTCGACCGCCGCCTGCGCGTCGGCGAGTTCGGCCGCCGCTGCTTGGGCGCTCGTGGTGGCCGATTCGAGCCCTTGGCGCGACAAAAAACCGGCTCTGGCGATCGGCTCGGCGCGCTTGAGGTTGTCTTGGGCCAATTTGGCACGCGCGGCAGCCGCATCGCGCGCCTCTTTGGCCGATTTGATCAACTCGTGGTCAACCGACAGCTGGGCTTCCGCCTCGCCCAGTTTGGCTTGCTGGTGCGCCAATGACAGGCGAAACGGTGTCGGGTCGATCTCGGCCAGCAGGGTGCCCTTGGTGACCGTCTGATTGTCGACCACCGGTACGGCGATGATGCGGCCGGTGATCCATGGCGCCACAGCGACGAGATCGGAAGTCACATAGGCGTCGTCGGTGTAGGCAAAGACATAGCTCGATCCCCAATAGAGGCCGCAGGCTGCCGCTAAACCACTCAGGACCAGCAACACGCGCCGCCGATAGCGTCGCGCCGCCGCCACTTTCGGATCGCGGGCAGGTGCCTCGGGGATCGCCCGGGTCACCGCCGGGATCAGCCCGAGCCCCTCTATCGGGGCGATCGCATCGCCGGCGCCGAAACCCTGTTGCGTTTGATTGGCCTCCGGCATCGGAACCTCAGCGGCGATCAGCGAGCCCTGCTGCGAGCCGATCATATGCGAAGCCGACCCGGCGCGCAGCCCGCCCGAACAGCCGAGCGGCGCCGGAGAGGCTGAGGCCGCGCCAAATCCCGCGCCGCATCAGCGCCACCAGTCGAATTCGATCCCGGCGTCGGCCAGCAGGTCGGGACCGCACCGTTCGGCGATCCGGGCATGTTGGATCGGCGATCGTTCGGTTCGGTAGCGGCGCCGCAGATCCGCCAGGTCAGATGCGGCAAACGCCGCCAGGCGGTTGGCGATGAGTTCGCCGACCCGTCGCGAGAAGGGACCCGTCTGCTGCTCGATGTAAACGACCCGCAGCGCTCCCCGGCGAGACGGCTCGCCAGCCAAGCGGCCCGCCAACCAGCGATCGACCGTCTCCAACCCGCGCATCGGGTCGCCTGAAGCCGGGTCTCGGCCGTAAAGGCCGTCAAAGATATGCAGCTCGTCAGGCGGCTCACGCATGCCCTCGAGCAGGTCGATGGCCGGCATCCCGCCGCCGGAATGCGCGGTCAGGATTGTGCGGTCGCGTTGCGGCACCGTCCCGGCAAATGCCGCCGCCAGGCCGGCGAGCGCATAATCGATCAGCTGCTCAACACCGCCGGCGAGCAACGCCGCAAAGTCGTACCAGGTGTAACGCAGCCAATTGCCACGGGGCAGCACGGCCAGCGTCGGACGCCGGCGGCGCGATAGGTCGAGCCCACTGCGCGCCACCTTCTCCGCCAGCGGCATGCCGGCCCCGGCGCGCGAGAAACCGTGCAGATGAACCACGACATCGACCGCCGCCACCGGCAACGGGATGAGATTCCAGCGCAGGAACAAATCCGGCTGGGAACCGGAATGTGCTTTGAGGATCGGGGTGTCGCACAAATAGCATTCGCCCGGCTGAAGGGCCCCCTCCGCAACCGCCGCCGGGATCTTGTTCATCACGAGCCCCCTTTTCTGCTTGTCGCGCGCCAACAGCCGTGGCGGCATCTCGCGCTCGCGACCGCGACGGTCTGCGCCCGACGGATCGGCCGACCGGATTGCGCGCGGGTATGATCAAGGAGCGGCGCGATCTCCTGCCGAATACTCGACCGTACCCAGCGCCTCGGCGAGGCGGCGCTGCGCACTGCCGGGGCGGAGCGGCTGCGGCTGGTCTGGCCCTGGCGCCCAGGCGGTCAAATAAAGGATCTCGAAGGTTGCCGGCAGGCGGCCATCGGCCAGTCCGAAGCGGTCGGCGTAAAGGACTGCGGCGCGGGCCAGCGTGGCGCGCCGGGTAAGCGACTTGCGCCGCGCCGCGAGTGCGTTGGTTTCGCCCATAGCGCGCAGATCGCGCATCAGCGCGAACATATCGGGATACGTTACAGTGATCGCCTCGCTATCGGCGACCGGCATTGCAAATCCGGCGCGCTGCAACAGCGCCGCGGCATCGGCAAGATCGATCGTCGGCGACAGCCTCGGGCTTGCCCCGTTTTCCTCACTCAACTCGGCTTCGAGCAGCGCGGTGCGCAACTCGACGAGAGTGGCCCCGCCGAAGATTGCGCCGAGAAACAGCCCGTCGGGTTTCAGCGCTTTGCGCAATTGGATGAGGACCCCCGGCAGGTCGGTTGCCCAGTGCAGCGCCAGCGTGCTGGCGACGAGATCGAAACTGTGCTCGCCAAAGGGCAGCCATTCGGGATCGGCAGCGACCCGCCACCCGGCGCGCCCGGCGAGAAAGCCGATCGCCGGATCGAGCCAAACCACCTGCTCCACCCC
The DNA here is from genome assembly GCA_021324875.1 of Alphaproteobacteria bacterium. Lineage (GTDB taxonomy): Bacteria > Pseudomonadota > Alphaproteobacteria > ATCC43930 > CGMCC-115725 > AP-15. Next base: position 5,166 of record JAJPIH010000325.1, on the reverse strand, counting down.
TTGCCGCGCCGCCAGCCTCCGCGCCAAAACTCCGTTCTGCACGCCCAGATCGAGCGCCATCGGGAAGGCGCGGCCGACATGGTCAAGCCGCTCGATCAGCCGCAGCGCGATGTCGGCGTGCAGGAAATCGACCGGGCCGTGGCGCGCGGCGCGTTCGCGGTGGCGACGCCAAGCGCGGCGGTCAAAGAGCATGACTGGGTCGGTATCGGCAGCCGGCATTGCACACTCCGCGCGGCCCCGGGTTGACGGCCGGGTTGCGACTGTTCATGTGTAATCGATGATCGCGACCGCAACCCTGCCCTACGCGCTCGCCCGGCTTGGGCGCCTCGGCCGCGGGATTGTCGATCTGGTGCTGCCGCCGCGCTGCCTCGCCTGCGGGGAAATCGTCGAGGATACGGACGGGCTGTGCGGGCGGTGCTGGAGCAATATGACGTTTTTTGCGCCGCCCTGGTGCGCCATTTGCGGGCTGCCCTTCCCCCACCCGGTCGGCAACGGCGCGGTTTGCGGCGATTGCGCTCGTGAGCGCCGGGTCTGGGACCGGGCACGCTCGGCGTTGCGCTATGACGAGCGCAGCCGCGGGTTGGTGCTGGCGCTCAAGCACGCCGATCGCACGCATCTTGCGGTGGCGTTCGGCCGCTGGATGCGCCGCGCCGGCGGCGAAGTGTTGGAGAACGCGGATTTTCTGGTACCCGTCCCGCTTCATTGGACGCGGCTGTTCCGCCGCCGCTATAACCAGGCCGCGCTGCTGGCGAACGCCATTCGCAGCGCCGGCGGTCCGCCGCCCGCTTTCGATTGCCTCGTTCGCCGCCGCCGGACGCCCTCGCAGGGCCACCTCGGCGTATTGGCGCGCGAGCGCAATGTTCACAGTGCATTCGCGGTCAGGCATCCGGAGACGGTGCGCGGTCGTCGGCTCGTGCTGGTCGATGATGTCATGACAACCGGAGCGACGGTCGACGAATGCGCCCGTGTGCTCAAGCGGGCCGGTGCGGCTTCGGTAGGGGTGTTGACCCTGGCGCGCGCGCTCAAGGTCGGAGCATAAGTGGTCGGCAGACGGCGGTCCGAAGGAAAAACGGTTATGGCGCAAATCGAGATGTACTCGACGATGTTCTGTCCCTACTGCGCAAGGGCGCGAGCCCTGTTGCGGCGCAAAGGGGCAGACTTTGTCGATATCGATGTCTCGGAGAACCCCGACCGGCGCGCCGAAATGATCAGCCGCGCTGGCGGCCGCACAACTGTTCCCCAGATCTTTATCAACGGTCGCCATATCGGCGGTTGCGACGATCTGGTCGCACTCGACCACGCCGGGAAACTTGATCCGCTGCTCGGAGCCGCACCATGACCAGCGCCACCGCCTTTACGGCCGCCTGCATTCAATTCACTGCGGCCCGCGATTACGAGCCCAATATTCGGGTTGTCTGCGAACTGGTCCGCAAAGCCGCGGGGCAGGGCGCCGAGTTGGTTCTCACGCCGGAGAATACCGGTCTGATCGAGCCGATCGGTCGGCTGCGGCGGGAAAAAGCCCGCGACGAAGACAATCACCCGGTGTTGGCGGCGCTGCGCGAGGTCGCGCGGGCAAGCGGAATATGGTTGCTGATCGGTTCGCTTGCGATTGACATCTCGCGCGAGCCGGGCGTGCCGGCGGGCGAGCGCCGTCTCGCCAACCGCTCTTATCTTGTCGATGCGGCAGGACGGATCGTCGCCCGCTACGACAAGATCCACATGTTCGACGTCGATCTGGCAAACGGCGAAACCTATCGGGAAAGCAATGCCTTCCGGCCGGGCGGACAGGTCATCGTGGCCCCGACCCCTTGGGGCCGGCTCGGCCTTACAGTCTGCTACGATCTGCGTTTCCCACACCTTTATCGGGCGCTGGCGCAGGCTGGAGCCGAGTTTCTGGCGATCCCGTCCTCCTTCACCGTGCCGACCGGCCAAGCTCACTGGCACATATTGCTGCGGGCGCGAGCGATCGAGAACGGCTGTTTTGTGATGGCCCCGGCCCAATGGGGAGAACATGCCGAAGGGCGAAAGACCTACGGACATTCGCTGATTGTCGATCCGTGGGGCGAAGTGCTCGTCGATGGCGGCGACGGCATCGGCATCGCCAGCGCGCGCATCGATCCGGCGCGGGTGGCGGAGGTGCGCCAGATGATCCCGTCGCTCAAGCACGATCGGACGTTCGCCGTCAAAGACCAAGCATCGCCATCGCCGCCGCTCGCGGCCGAATGAGGCCTCCCGCTCTTCCGCTGGTTTGCGCTCGCCGAGCGCCAAACCCGCCCACCTGACCGCCGGCGAGAACGCCGCCGATGATGGGCGTTCATCCCGGCGGACCCGCGGGGCCGAGACATCTTCGCTCAGCCTCGCTATATTAGCCCCGGCATGGTCAAAATGGGGTCTTGCATTGTCGCCGCGGAGCCGCCGCGCCCCGCAGCGATCGGAGATCGAGGCGGGCAACGCCGAGGAGTTCGTCGAGATGATCTTGTTTACCCTGCGCTGCGCCAAGGACCACGAGTTCGAGGCATGGTTTCGCGATAGCGCCGGGTTCGAAGCGCAGCACGCGGCTGGCGAGATCGCCTGCCCGCTATGCGGTGAACGTTCGGTCGACAAGGCGATTATGGCGCCGCGCCTGGCCCGGACTCGCGATGCGGGGGCCAGTGCGGCGCTCGCGCGAATGCGCCGCGCGCTGCTTGAAATGCGCGCCCAGATCGAGGCGCATTGCGATTATGTCGGGCCGCGTTTTGCCGAAGAGGCGCGTCGCATCCACTATGGCGAGGTCGACCCGCACGGGATCTACGGCGAGGCGACCGAGGCCGAGTCTCGCGAATTGGCCGATGAAGGGATCGAATTCAGCCAAATCCCGTGGCTGCCGACCGCCGACAACTGAGACCGCGGGACGCCCGTCCGGTCACCGCGCGGCAAAGACCAGATAGTTGACGCCAATATCCGGCCCGAGGCTCCACCCGCCCGCGGCGGGGTCATAGGCGAGGCCGACAATTTCTTTTGGGCGCAGCCCGTGGCGCCGCAAGCTCAGGATCAGCTCCGACGGACGGACGTATTTGCGCCAGTCATGCGTACCCCGCGGGATCCAACCCAACAGATATTCCGCCGCCAGAATTGACAACGCGTAGGCGCGCAGGGTGCGGTTCAGCGTCGACACGATGACCGCGCCCCCTTGGGCGGTGAGATTGCCGAGCGAGCGCAACAACGCATCACGGTCGGCAACATGCTCGACGATCTCGAGCGCGAGCACGGTATCGAACCGTTCGCCTGCGGCGGCCAAGGTTTCTGCGGTCCCGACAACGTAATCGATCGCAAGCCCGGCCAGCCGAGCGTGTTCGCGCGCCGCCTCGATCGCCTCGCCGGCGGCATCGAGGCCGGTCACCGCAAAGCCCAGCCGGGTCATCGGCTCGCAGACAAGCCCGCCGCCACAGCCGATATCAAGAAGGCGCAAACCGGTAAACGGACGTAACGACCCGGGATCGCGGCGGAAATGCGTGGCCAGCCGCGAGCGGATGAAACCGAGCCTGACCGGGTTTATGCGATGGAGCGCCGCAAAGCGGCCATCCGAGCGCCACCACTCCGCCGCCCCGGCGGCAAAGCGGGCGAGTTCGGACGGGTCGATCGTGCCGGTGGTCTCGGCCATCGCGGAAGCCTCGCTTTGCGTCAATCGCCGGGTGGCTCAAACCGGCGGTTCGGAGTATGTGGTGGGCGCAAACGCACAACAAGCGGCAGCGCGACGGCAGATCGGCCATGGCACGTCTCATTCAGAAATTCGGCGGTACCTCGCTCGCCGATATCGCCCGAATCAAGACGGTCGCCGAGCGGGTCCGGCGCGAGGTCGAACACGGCCATCAGGTTGCCGTCGTCGTCTCGGCCATGGCCGGCACCACCGACCGGCTGGTCGCGTGGACGCGTGAGACAAGCCGCCTCCATGACGCGCGCGAATATGACGTGGTCGTGTCGTCGGGCGAGCAAGTAACGGCGGGGGTGCTGGCCCTGGCGCTGCAGGATCTCGGCGTCGATGCCCGGTCGTGGTTGGGGTGGCAGATCCCGATCAGCACCGATCGCGTGCACGGCAAGGCCCGAATCGAGGCGATCGAGGTGGCCGAACTCGACCGCCGCCTGGAACGCGGACAGGTCGCGGTCGTCGCCGGCTTCCAAGGGCTGGGCCCCGATGGACGAATTACCACCTTGGGTCGCGGTGGCTCCGACACCTCAGCGGTGGCGCTTGCCGCCGCCCTCAAGGCCGATCGGTGCGATATCTTCACCGATGTCGACGGCGTTTACACCGCCGATCCGCGCATCGTCACGCGGGCGCGCAAGCTCGACAAGATCACCTACGAAGAAATGCTCGAGATGGCCTCGCAAGGAGCCAAGGTGCTGCAGACCCGTTCGGTCGAGATGGCGATGAACCATCGCGTGCGGGTGCAAGTCTTGTCGAGCTTTATCGATGTACCCGGCACGCTGGTTGCGGACGAGGATGAGATTGTGGAACAGCAGATCGTAAGCGGCATCGCCTATAGCCGAGACGAGGCGAAGATCACGGTCCAGAAGGTGCCGGACCGGCCGGGAGTGGCGGCGGCGATCTTCGGCCCGCTCGCGGAGCATGCGATAAATGTCGACATGATTGTGCAGAACGTGTCAGAGGACGGGCGCGCGGACCTGACATTCACGGTGGCACGCGCCGATCTCGAGCGAGCGGTGTCAGTGCTCGAAGCCAAGCGCGAGGCGCTCGGCTTCTCGGCACTGAAGCCGGATTCGAACGTCGTCAAGATTTCCGTTATCGGCGTAGGAATGCGCAGTCACGCAGGCGTTGCACAAAAGATGTTCCAAACATTGTTTGAAAAGGGAATCAATATCCAGGTCATTTCGACCTCAGAAATCAAAGTGAGCGTGCTGATCGCGGCGGAATATACCGAGCTGGCGTTGCGCGCGTTGCACACGGCTTACGGGTTAGACGCACAAGAATGAGCGGATCTCGGCCAGATCTGTTTGCCGAAGGCGGGGAACCGTTAGCCGGACGTCGTTGCGAACGTGCCTATCAGGAGCTGGATCGGCTATGGGCGCGCGGTCGCGCGGTCCTCGGCTGCGACACCGCCATCATGGCGGGCGCGATGACCTGGGTTTCCGAGCGTAATCTGGTTTCGTCGATTTCCAACGCCGGCGGCT
>JAJPIH010000276.1 GCA_021324875.1 Alphaproteobacteria bacterium | reverse complement strand
GGCATGGAGATGGAGACGCTGGCCCGCTACAACCTGCCGGTCAAGATCGTCGTCCTCAACAATGGCGGCATCGGCCCGGGCATGCCCGAGATCCCGGAAAACCCGATGTTCAACATGAAGCCGAATGCGCTGATCTATGGCGCCCGCTATGACAAGGTCATGGAAGCCTTTGGCGGCAAGGGCTTTTTTGTCGAGGACCCGAAGGACATCCGCGGCGCCCTCGACGAGGCGATGAACCACCGCGGCCCGGCTCTGGTCAATATCGTCATCTCGCAGGGCAGCGGCCGCAAACCCCAGCAATTCCGCTGGCATTCGTAACCCGCATACACCTCACGGCGCAGGGCCGCTCCGCCAGGGGCGGCCCTTTGTCGTCGCGCCGGTGCAAAGCCGGATCCTAGATCCTCCCACCGCGTCTGATCTCCCGCCTGGATAGCGTCGGGCGAAGCAGCCCGGCCTGATCGGCGCCGATTTTGCGCTTGCGCCGCTGCGGGCCCTGGTGGTGCTGTATGGAAATCGACTTGCGCGGTGGCGACGAGACCAAGCAAATCGGGCATCATCCCGCGGATTTGGGCGGCGGTCGGGTGCGATCGCCTGCCAAAGCGCGGAGGCGGGATGCCGCAGGAGCGGATCGCAACGGGCCGGGCGAGGGCATCATTGTCGCGTCTGGGTCGGGGAGTGTTGCGCCATACGCACCTGCGCAGCCATCCGCGGCTCGTCGGCGCGGCGGCCGCGGCCCTGCTCCTCTATTTTCTGCTCGCGGGCCGGGCCGGCGTCGCGACGCGGTTTCTGATCGCGGCCGATGGCGGCGTCTTGGTGTTCCTGACGGCAGTGTGGCTCATGATGGCGAGTGCGACGCCGGAGGGCATGCGCCGACGGGCCGAACGCGAAGACGAAGGCCGCTATACGATTTTGGTGCTCAGCGTCGCGGTCGCGATCGCGATTTTGCTGACCATCGTCTTCGAGCTGCACGGCATCAAGGAGCTGCGGGCGTCGCTGGAAGCGCTGCACGTTGCCCTGGCGGCCGCAACGATTTTGCTGTCCTGGTTTTTTATGAACACGATATTCGCGCTGCATTACGCCCATGGCTATTATGGCGATGCCGATCCGTCGAGCGATTACAAGCCGGTCGGCGGGCTGGTTTTCCCCGGCCAGCGCCAGCCCGATTATTGGGATTTTATGTATTTCTCGTTTGTCGTCGGTATGACCTTCCAGGTGTCAGACGTCCAGATTGAAGATCACGGCCTCAGACGCGGGTTTCTTGCCCACGGCGTGCTGGCGTTCTTCTTCAATGTCATCATCGTCGCCCTGACGATCAACATTGTCGCCGGCCTGATTTGAAAGCGTAAGCCCGCAGGGCGCTTATCCGACCATGGCGCCCTCGGCGCCGCATCTCTACTCGCTCCTGAGACTGCGGCTCGACACGCAGCTGCGGCTGGCCTTTACATCGTCATATCGAATTGGATATAGCGAGGGCGCGCGGCTTCTGCTACCTTCGAGTTCGCCCGCCGCCACTGCGCTCAATCCGGATCGGAGAGGAAGGATGACAAGAGGGGCGTTGCCATCGGCCGCAGCACTCGCGGCGCTGTGCTCCCTCGGCGCTGCACCGCTCGCCGGCGCCACTCCGCTGCCGAGCAACCGCGATATCTATATTCAGGTTTCAAACGAGAATGGCGCACAGTATGGCAGCGGTCCTGACAATGAATATTTCATCAATGCTCCGGGCGGGGGGTTAAACCAGCTGCACGTCACCACCGATAACACGCCCGGCGGTGTCGCCGGTCAAGTCACCACCGAGAACATCACCGCCTCTTCTGACTCGGGGACGTTCTGGATCAGCACCACCGGCGGTCGCGGCTACAACGACGACATCATCCTGCTGTTCTCTTTGACGGGGGCGATCTCTGACAATTTCAGCCTGTCGATCAAGTCAAGCGGCTACCATTGGACGCCGTCGACGGCAGGGGTCGTCGACCCGGTTTACGAGGACGGCGCCGTTGATGAGACCTTTACCAAGAGCGATTTTCGCTACGGTCCGCAAACCGCAAAGCCCGGCCCAGGCAATGGCTGGTCGCTGCCCTTCTATTCTGGCCAAGACATCAGCGACCCATCGACCGCACAATACCTGATGTTCATCGACCTATATGTCGGCAACGACAACCTGCGTGACAGCATCGACAGCGGCGATGCAAAAGTCGAGTTCGACATTACCGGCATCTACGACCAGATCGCTTCATTCAATGCCTATGCCTGGGTATTGAGTGCCAATGTCGCCGACAGCTCGATCAACTGGACAAACAACCTGTCGACCAACGTGACGGCTCCCGGCCAGAGCGGCTTTTCGATCGTCACCACGGCCGCAATCCCGACACCCGAACCGGATACGCTTTCCTTGCTCTGCGCGGGTCTGGCGGGTCTGGCCGCGGCGGGGGGTGAGCTCCGGCAAGCGGCGCCGCTGCCTGCGGTGCACAAGCGATGCGGCGGGTCGTCGGCCAGTCATCTGTTCGTCTGCACCAAGCTTTCAGATCATGGGGAGATGAGGGGGTCAGATCGCAGCGGCCCTGAGTGTCGAGCGCCGGGCAGCGCATGATCGACTGTAAGCGAGCTTGTCGGCACGCAGGGGTTGACCTTTATTCAGCTTTCCGGACGAACCGCCGACAACCCCGAGGTGCAATTTGGACACGCCCGCGCGGCCAGGCCATCGCCAGCCCAAGGCCTATCAAGATGCCCGCTTTCTGCAAAGCAAGGACGCCCGCGCCCTGCGCATCCTCGCCGAATATCTCGAACCGCTCCATCGCTTTCAGCGGCACAACATCCAGGACACGATCGTCTTTATGGGCTCGGCGCGCCTCTTATCCGAAGAGGCGGCCAAGGCGGCGCTGGCCGCGGCCGAGCGCAGCGGTGCGGGGGTCGAGGCGGCCGAAACCGCCTTGCGGCTATCGGTTTATTACGAGGCGGCGCGCGAACTCGCACGGCGTCTGACCGAATGGTCGAAAAAGCTCGATCGCGAGGCGCGCCGGTTTGTCGTGTGCACCGGCGGCGGCCCGGGCATCATAGAGGCCGCCAACCGCGGCGCCGCCGAGGCGAAGGGGCTCAATATCGGGCTGACCATCTCGATCCCGGACGAGGAATTCGACAATCCTTACATCAGCCGCGAGCTCCACTTTTATTTTCATTACTTCTTTATGCGCAAATTCTGGTTTGTCTATTTGGCGAAGGCGGTGGTGCTGTTCCCCGGCGGCTATGGCACGCTCGACGAGCTGTTTGAGATCCTGACCCTGGTCCAGACGCATAAGACCCGCAAACGCATGCCGATCGTGCTGTTCGGCACAAAATATTGGGACGAGGTGATCAATTTCCGTGCGCTGGTGCAATACGGCACCATCGGCGCACGCGACATCGAGCTGTTTCAGCGCACCGATTCGGTCGACGAAGCCTATGACATCATCACCCGCGGCCTGACCGAAAACGCGCTCGGAATACCGGGGCCGACGCTCTAGCCGCGGCGGCGGGCGACCATCGCCGGATCAAACGGATTTCGCGGTCGGTTGCGCCGGCGGGAGAGCCAGGCCGCCCGCACCCGATGCAGCGCGGCGGCCAAATCACCACATTCGGCGCGCATGATTGCCAGTCATTGACCGCCGGAGGGGAGGCGCGCATGGCCAACGGTTTTATCATCGCCAATTTCCGCCACGTCGCCGAGGGTTTGCAGGAGGGCCAGTTCGCAATCGGTGAGCGCAAGCGGGCGCAGAGCCTCGACGATCTCGATCCGATCTACCGGCAATTGCTCGACCGGCCGATCACCCAGACCCTTGGTATGATCGGTCCGGATGGGCGGCCGAGCCTGACCCCGATGTGGTTCGATCATGAGGACGGCAAAATCCTGGTCAACACCGCCGCGCACCGGCCGAAATGCGCCTGGATCCGCAACCACCCGCGACTGACCAGCCTGTTGGTCAATCCCGACAACCCCTATCACTGGATCCAGATCAAGCACACGGTCGAGAAGGAGTTGCGCGAGTGGGAGGCAGGCGGCGACTATGTGACCCGGCAGCTCGACCGCATCTGGACCAAATACACCGGCAATCCGCCGCCCTATGGGCTGCGCGACCCCGCGATCGCCGAGAACCGGGTGTTGTTTATTTGCCGCATCGATCGCATCGCCACCTTCGGCAAACCTTAGGCGCGGCGGCTGCGGGCCGGCGGCCGGGCGGGCAGATTGCCGGACCCGTTTCAAAGGGCGGGAAATCGGGTAGAAGCGCGCATGGCCCCGCCTCGCCCTGACATCGTCCCGCCGAGACCCGACAAGGCCCTGTTTTATCCGGCGCTGGTCGTGGCGATCGGGATACTCGCAACCACGCTGGCGCAGACCCAGGTGCTGGCCCGCCTGCCCTTGCAGAACCTTCTCAAGAACGAGCTCCATGTCGACCGCGCGGCCAATGCCGCATTCTTTTTCTGGGCGGGATTGGCGTGGTATTTGAAGCCGTTGGCCGGCATCCTGACCGACGCCTTTCCGCTCTTCGGCAGCCGGCGCAAAACCTACATTCTGCTCAGCGGCAGCCTGGCGGCGCTCGCCTGGTTTGCGCTCGCCGGCACCCGCCACCGATACCACGACCTGCTCGCCGTGGTGATGGTGATCAATGTCTTCATGGTCGTCGCCAGCACCGCGGTCGGCGGCTTTATGGTCGAGACCGCGCAAGCGAGCGCCGGCTCGGGCCGGCTGACCGCCATCCGCCAATTCGTGCAGCAAGCGGCGATTGTCGTCAACGGCCCGACCGCCGGCTATCTCGCCGGCATCGCCTTTGCCTGGACCGCGGCGGCGTGCGGCGGCATCATGCTGCTGCTGGTGCCGGCGACGGCGTTATTCATGTATGAACGGCGGCGCCGGATCGCCTCACGCGAGGTCCTGGCCGAGGCCAAAACCCAGCTTCTGAACATCGCCACGGCGCGCACCATGTGGGCGGCGGCGGGACTGATGGCGCTTTTTTACATCGCCCCCGGATTTGGCACCGCCCTTTTTTACAAGCAGCAAAACGATCTGCATTTTACGACCGAGTTCCAGGGTTTGCTGCAACTGATCGCCGGGCTGTGCGGAATAACCGCGTCGCTTCTTTATGCGGTCGCCTGCCGCCGGTTCGATTTGCGCAGGCTGCTGGTCGCGAGCATGCTCGCCGCGACCGTCGCCAATCTCGGCTATCTTTTTTATTTTTCGCTCGGGCGCGCGCAGCTGATCGAGGGAGTGAACGGGTTCGGCTACACGCTGGCCGAATTGGCGCTGATGGACCTCGCCGTGCGCGCCACCCCGGCCGGCAGCGAGGGGCTCGGCTTTGCGATCATGGTCAGCGTGCGCAACCTCGCCCTGTTCGGCACCGTCTGGTTTGGCGCCAGCCTTCTCGACCGCTACCATCTGTCGTTCAATTCGCTGGTGCTGGCCAATTCCGCGACGACCTTGGTCGCGGTGCCGCTGGCGCTGTTTCTCCCGCGCCGCATTGTCGCGCACAAGGACGCCGAGCCTCCGCCGGCCGCCGCGGCGCTCGACCCCGCATCCTCGTAATTCCGATCCTCGCGCGCGGCACGCAGCGCCGCGGCGCGTTCACGAGCCTTTCTGCGGGGCGAGCAAATCGGCGAGCTTGGTCGCGATCATCTTGGCCTTGTAGGACGGGATCTGATACGCCCAGGGGGCCACGCGGTCGTTGATCTTTTTTGCCTCGTCGGCGGCCTTGCCGGCGCCGGTCGCGGCGAGCACGATCCAGTCCTTGTGGTCATGCTCGAACAATTTGACCGCGACCGAGAGCCCGTCGAAGGTCGTGTAGGTGGCGGTGGTTACGCCGGTCGCCGGCGGCGGCAGCTTTTTGGCCGCGGCGACATCGTCGAGATCGAGCGTCTCGAGCGCCATCGCCGGCTCGGCAAGCGCCGTATCGCTGCGGTATTTGGCGTCCTTGGGCGGGTTGTCGAGGACGAATTTCGCGGCGGCCGTGGCCCGGCTCAAGGTCAGGTTCTGCCCGTCGGGCTGGGTCAAGACCACCCGGGCGATGCGGCGATCGGGGATGTCGACAATCCGGCGGGCAAGCCAGTTCGCCATCTCGTCGCTGACATCGAGGGCGCCGCGCGCGAGCCATGATTGCCGCTCGCCGGGCCGGCGGACATAGACCCCGTCATTGCCGGCGCCCAGCCGGTCGTAGGCGCGCTTGCCGACGATCAGCCGGCCGAGTTCGGCGCCGGTCTTGTCCTTGAGGATGACAAGGGTGGATTTGCCGGTGCCGGGATCCTCGACCTCGAGACGCGGATAGAGCGCCCTTTCGGCGGTCTTGGGCTCGACCAGGCTCAGATCGGCCAAGGCCAGCACGACGCGGCGCAGCCTCGCGGCATCGGCCGGATAATTGTCCTTTTGCACGGTCAGCCAATCGTCACCCTGGCGCACGAAAGTGAGGTCGAGCCCGCGGCGCCGGATTTCGACCGAGGCCACCTGATCGAGCCGCTCGGCCAATCCCGGCAGGGCGCGCGCATCGGCGCCGGCGCGGGTCGTGCCGGACCCGCCAGTCGCCAAGGCAATCGCCGCGATCACCACCATGACCAGGGTGACCGACGCCAACAGCACCAGGCTGCGCGGTTGCATGCGCGGGTTCTGTCAGACGCCGAGCACGCGCCGGCGCCGGCGGCGCACGCGCACGATGCCGACGATGACGGCGATGACCGCCACGACAATCGGCACCAAGGCGATATTCACAAACTCGAGCCCGTCCTCGAGATGCTGAATGTTGCGGCGCAGCGCCGCCTGGACCGCGCGCAATTGCCGGCGGGTTTGCAGCATGTCGAGACGGAACTGGGCGATCGTCTTGGTCTCTTCCGGCGACAATTGCGCCGGCGGCGCGCCGCTCTCGCCGCCGGTCAGCCCGGCGAGTTTGGCCTCGCTCGCCTTCAGCTTCTGCTGCAACGCCTGCTCTTCGGCGCTGTAGCGCGCCTGGGCCCGGCGCTCGATCGCCTCGACCAGCTCAAACGGCCGCGCCGCACTGCCGCGGCTGCGCAAATCGACCAGATCCTCGCCGCCCGCCAATACGTCGATCGCGTCGGCGACAAAATCGCCGTTGTTGGCGAACGGGACGAGCATCCGCCGGCCAAAGAAATCCTGGGCCTCTACCCACAGCCGGTCGTCGAGCAGATCGGTGTCGGCGACGACGACGACGTTGATCGGACGCCGTGAGGATTTCAACCAAGCCGGGTGGGGCGGTGTTGCTTCAACCTTGTCGCCGGGTTTCGACATCGGCGGCGCCGGCTTTGGCGGTCCCTCGGGAAAGGCGGTGTTCGCCGGCCCGGTGACATGAGCCGCCAGGACATAGCGCTTGCCGTCGGGCTTGAAGCCGGCGAGCAATCCGGCCACGTCGGGCAGGCCACTGACCTTTTCGACCGGGATTTTGCTCGCATCGGTCGAGGTCCAGATCAGCGGCTCAAACCGGGTTGCGGCACCGGGAAGCGGCTCGAGGATGCCGGCGGTGGCCATTGTCAGATGATTGAGATCGGCGGTGATCATGTCCGACCGGTTGAGATTGTCCGGTCCCAGATCGAGCCAGGCAACATAATCGACGGTTTCGCTGCCGCGGGCCGCTGTCGGCACCTCGACCGTCTGCGCGTCGCGCCGGTCGCCGGCCACGACCCTTGGCAGCATCCTAAAGCCCCAGGCCCGGAACAGCGGTTCGAGATCGCTTGCCGAGGCCGTGCTGGGCGGCATCCCCGGATTGGATTGCGCGGCCGCGAGTTCGGAGTGGGGATCGACAAAAATCAGCGCCTTGCCGCCCCTCAGCACGAACTGATCGATCGCAAACAGCGTCTTGGGCGGCAGGTTTTGCGGGTGCACCACCCACAACACATCGACATTGCCGGGGACCGCGTCGAAATCGGTGCCAAGCGGGGTAAGCTTGTCGAACTGCTGCAATTGCGCGAACACCGCCATCGGCCGGCTCGGCTGGCCGCGCATCATGGCCATCATGTCGCCCTCGAGCGGCAGGGTCGTGACCAGGCCGATGCGCGGTTTGTTCGGAACCGCCAGCGAATGGATCAGCTTGGTCAAATCGTATTCGAGAAAGCGTTCGCGCTGCAGCGAGAAAAACGGGATGACCTGCTGGTCGTCGGTCGAGTTGGTCGCAGCCAGGCCGAAATAGACTTTGTCGCCCTCGCTGTCGAGCGGCACCGCCTGCAATCCAAACGCCACGGCGCGGTCCTCGAGGTTCGAGAACGGCTCGGGATCAAAAGTCTCGAGGCGCAGCTTGCCATGGGCGGCGGCGACATATTGATCGAGCAATTCCCCCACCCGCTGCGCATAGACGCCATAGGCCGGAACCTCGTTGCCGAGCCGCTTGGAATAATAAAATCGCAAGGTGATCGGCTCGTCGATCCGGGCGAGCGTATGCAACGTGCCGGGCGACAGCGTGTAGAGCCGCTCGGCCGTCAGGTCGAGCCTGAAGCTGCCCCAGCGACCGACGATGATGTTGGCCGCGATCAGCAGCAGCGCAATGCAGACCAGGGCGGCAATCGCAACCGCGCGCCGCGAGGCGAACAGACCGCGGGTCGGCATTCCGCCGCCCCCGCTTCAGGGTGTGGGGTGGCCGGCGGCGCCGGCGCGGCGCCAACAGCCGGGCACGGCATCCGCTTCGGCCGCCCGATTGCGGCCGCTGTTCGGCTTCACGGCAGCTGCGCCCCTCATTCGGCCTTTTCAAGGTCGATCAGGATCGCGTTGGCAAACAAAAACGCGACCATGACCGAAACGAAATAAAAGACATCACGCAAATCGACAACACCGCGGGTGATGGCGCTGAAATGGCCGGCGAAGCTCATCTGCACACTGGCATCGAGCAGCCATTGCGGCGCCCAGCCGGACAGCGCGCCGAGCACCGCCGGCGCGCCGGCGGCGGTGAACAGGAAGACCAGAGCGGCGGTGACGACAAAGGCGATGACCTGGTTCTTGGTCACCGCCGAGACGCAGGCGCCGACCGCCAGCATCGCCCCGGCCATCAGCCAACTGGCGAGATAGCTGGCGGCGATGACCCCGTTATCCGGGCGGCCGAGAATATTGACGGTGATCCAAAACGGGAAGGTCAGGGAGAGCGCGATCCCGGCAAAACACCAGGCGGCGAGGAATTTTCCGGCGACCGCCTCGGTCGTGCGGATGGGCAGCGTCAAAAACAGCTCGATCGTGCCCGAACGCCGCTCTTCGGCCCACAGACGCATCGACAAGGCCGGGATCAGGACGAGGTAAAGCCACGGATGGAAAGCAAAAAACGGTTCAAGATCGGCCTGTCCGCGGCCGAAGAAATTGCCGACAAAAAACGTCAGCATCCCCGCCATGACCAGGAAAATAACGATAAAGACATAAGCCAGCGGGGTGGCGAAATAGCCCGCCAATTCCCGGCGAAAAATCGTCGCGACGGCGCGCATCGCGGTCCTCAGGCGGCGGCCGCCGCGGGCGCGGCGGCGGCGGTCGTGATCTCGCGAAACACTTCGTCAAGCCGGCCCTGCTCGACCCGCAACAAGGTCACCGGCCAGCGATGCGCGCGGGCGAGATCGGCGAGATCGGCAACAATGTCCTGGCCGTCGCGCGGAAATACCGACACGCCCTCCCCGTCCGGCGCGGCTTCGACCGCCGCCACCATCGGCAAGCGGATCAGCTCGGCGCGCAATCGGGCCTCGGAGATGCCGGCGGCGGCCAGCCGCACCGCGTTGTGGCGGCGCGAGCGCCGCGCCAGTTCCGCCGGGGTGGCATCGGCGAGAATGCGGCCATGGGCGATGATGATCGCCCGGCTGCACACCGCCTCGACCTCTTCGAGAAGGTGGGTCGAAATCACGATCGCCTTGTTCGGCCGCATCTCGTCGATGATGCGCCGCATCTCGTATTTCTGGTTGGGGTCGAGCCCGTCGGTCGGCTCGTCGAGGATGACCACCGGCGGGTCATGCAGCAGGGCTTGGGCGACGCCGACCCGGCGGCGGTAGCCCTTTGACAAGATTTCGATCGGCTGGTGCATGACGTCGGCGATATGGATCGTCTCGACGATGCGTCCGATCCGGCGCTTCGCCTCGCGCCCGCGAAATCCCCGAATATGGGCAACAAATTCAAGAAACGCGGCCGGCGTCATGTCGGGATAGGCGGGCGCGCCTTCGAGCAGATAGCCGATGCAGCGCTTGGCGGCAAGCGGCGCCCGCAGAATGTCGTAACCGCAGATCACCGAGGTGCCCGAACTCGGCGGGACAAACCCGGTGATCATTTTCATCGTCGTCGATTTGCCGGCGCCGCTCGGTCCGAGAAAACCCAGGACCTCGCCGCGCGCCACCGCGAACGAAACATCGTCGACCGCGACCAGCGCGCCGAAATGTTTGACCAGGTGGCGGATCTCCAGCATAGAGCGACCCCGAGCAGGGGGCTCCCTGTTTGCCACGTTCGGGCGGCGGGCGCATTGCGGCGCATGGGCGCAGTGCCGCCCGACCGAGGCGAAGGCAAGGCTGGGCGCGGGTCGCGGGCGATGCAATGATCCGATCGCTGCGGTTGTGGTCGGGGCTGGTAATGCTCGCCTATGTCGCGATGCATTTGTCGAACCACGCCTTTGGCCTGGTCTCGCTGGACGCGATGGACGCGGTGCTGACCTGGGTGTTCTGGATCTGGTCGAGCCGCCCGGCCCAGACCCTGCTCTACGGCGCCTTCCTGGTCCATTACGCGCTGGCCTTATGGGCCTTGTGGGAGCGGCGCAGCCTGCGCCTGAGGGCGGGCGAACTCGCCCAGCTCGCGCTCGGCTTTGCGGTGCCGATCCTGCTCGCCCACCATGTCGTCGCGACCCGCATCTCCGACGACTACTTCGGTACTTACGATCTTTATTACTCCTATTTTCTCTGGGGTTTTTTTGTGCATGCGCCGCAGAAAGGCATTCTGCAGATGGCGACGCTGGTCGTCGCATGGTCGCATGCGATGATCGGGCTGCACTTCTGGCTCAAAGCCAAGCCATGGTATGCGCGGCTGCGGCCGGTGGCGCTGGTCGCCGCGGTGCTGGTGCCGGTGCTGTCGCTGCTCGGGACGATCGAAGCCGGCCGTCATGTCGCCGCGCTGGCCGCCGACCCGAACTGGACCCGCACGGCATTTGCCGCGATGCGCCTGCCCTCGCCGGCGGTGGCGCAACAGCTCGACATGATCGCCGCGATCCTCGGCTGGCTTTTCGCCGGCCTGCTGGCGGCGGTGCTGACGGCGCGATTGGCGCGTCATTTGTGGCGGCGGCGGCACGGGTTGATCCGCATCGGCTACCCGGACGGGCGCTTTGTCGATGTGGTGCCCGGCACCAGCGTGCTCGAAGCAAGCCGCCTCGCCGGCGTGCCGCACGCGCATATCTGCGGCGGCCGCGGCCGCTGCTCGACCTGCCGGGTGCGGGTGCGCGGAAGTCCCGGCAGCATCGATCCGCCGGCCGAGGCCGAACGGCGCGTATTGTCGCGCATCGAGGCGACGCCCAATGTGCGCCTCGCCTGCCAATTGCGGCCGAAAGCGGCGGTCGAAGTCACGCCATTGCTGCCGCCCTTTGCCCAGGCCCGCGATGGTCGCCGGCCGGTCGCCATCGCCCAGGGCAGCGAGCGCGAGATTGCGATCATGTTCACCGACATCCGCGGCTTTACCGAGCTTGCCGAGGGCCGGCTGCCCTATGACGTCGTCTTTATCCTGAACCGCTATTTCGCGATGGTCGGGCGCTCGGTCGAAAGTGCCGGCGGACGCGTCGACAAATTCCTCGGCGACGGCGTGATGGCGCTGTTCGGGATCGAGCGCGGCGCCGACCTCGGCTGTCGCGAGGCGCTTGCGGCGGCGCGGCTGATCTCGGAGCGCATGGAAGCGCTCAACACCTCGCTCAGCGGCGAGATCGACCGGCCGTTGCGCATCGGCATCGGCATCCATACCGGTCCGATCATCATCGGCGAGATGGGCTATGGCGCCGCCGCGGCGATGACCGCGATCGGCGATGCGGTCAACACCGCCAGCCGGCTCCAGGAGCTGACCAAGGAGTATGGCTGCGAGCTGGTCGTCTCGGAGGCGGCGGGAACGCGCGCCGGGTTTGATCTTTCGGCGTTTCCGCGCCACGAGGTGGAAATTCGCGGCCGACGCGGCGTGCTGGCCATCCGGACCATCGCCTGCGCCGCCGAACTCGGGCTGGCCCCCGCTGCTGCCGGCCCGTCGCCGGCCCTCGGTGCGGCCGATTGAGCCGCGGAGCACCAAGCCGGGGGCAAGACGGCGTGCGGCCGAACGGCGGATCCGACCCGTTCAGCCGCCGGCCGGCAGCAGCTTTTCGATCTCGTCGATGATGCGGCGGTCGTCCGGGGCGACCGCGGACGGCCAAGCCCCAACCACCTCACCCGCCGGATCGATCAGATATTTGTGGAAGTTCCAGCGCGGCGTGCCGCCTTCGCCAAGGGTGTCGGCGATCCATCGATAAAACGGATGGGCCGCGCCGCCGATAACCCGGCATTTCTCGGTCAAGGGAAAATCGACGCCAAAGTTGGTCTCGCAAAACTGCCTGATCTCCGCCGCCGATCCGGGTTCCTGCTGGCCGAAATCGTTTGACGGCACGCCGAGGACGACGAGCCCGCGCTCGCGGTAGCGGCGCCATAGGGCCTCAAGCCCGCGGTATTGCGGGGTGTAGCCGCAATAAGAGGCGGTATTGACGACCAGCACCGGCCGCCCGCGCCAGGCGTCGAGCGGCAATGGCTCGCCGTCGATCGCGGTGAAGGCGAAGCGGTGGGCGTTATCGGCGGCGGACATCGGCGATCTCCGAAGGGTTCTGTGACCTGCGGCGCAGCATAGCGCCGGGCGCGGCGCGGTAAAACCGAGCCGGTTTCGGATTGCGCCGCCCCGAACCATAGCCGAGATTAGCCGCCATCCCCGCCAGAGGCCTGCCCGATGCTTTTGGTGTTCTTTCTAAAAGGCATCGCCGTCGGCGCAATCATCGCGGTGCCGGTCGGGCCGGTGGGGATTCTGTGCCTGCGCCGCACGATTTTCGAGGGCCAGATGGCGGGCCTCGTCTCCGGGCTCGGCGCCGCCAGCGCCGATGCGTTTTTTGGCGTCATTGCCGCGTTCGGGCTGACCTTTATTGCCCAGTCGCTGATCGGCTACGAGGGGCTGCTGCGCACGGGCGGCGGCTGTTATCTGCTTTACATCGGCGCGCAGGCCCTGGCCCGCCCGACGCCGGCCGTCGAGGAAGGGCGCGGTCGCGACTCGCTGCTTCGCGGCTTTCTGTCGACCTTTGCCCTGACCGTCACCAACCCGATCACGATCCTGGTCTTTATCGGCATCTTCGAGGCGCTGGGGCTCAGCGGCGCGCGCGCGACTTTCTTGTTTGCCGGCGTGCTGGTCGCCGGGGTCTGGGCCGGGTCGTTTTTGTGGTGGCTGCTGCTGAGTTTTGGGATCGGCATGTTCCGCGGCGTCATCGGGGCCCGGCAGCTCGATTGGATCAGCCGCGGTTCGGGCGCCATCCTGTTCTTGTCCGGGGCCGCGCTCTTGGCGACGACCGCGGTCAGATATCTCGGCGGATGGCGGTGACCGGGCGCCCCGCCGGGGTCGGGGCGGCCACCATCGCGTCGGCGGCGCCCGCCGATCGCGTAACTGTTGACATGGCGGCCGGCGTCAGGCACCGATCGCGCCAATTGCCCAGGGAGGAGGAAAAATGGCGTCACCGACCAAGCTGTCGCATATCGTGCTGCAGACCAACCGCCGGCGCGAGATGATCGATTGGTACTGCACCGTGCTCGGCGCCGAGATTCTCTACGAGGCCGAGCGCATTTCCTTTATCAGCTACGATGACGAGCACCATCGGGTCGCCTTTCTCGACCCGGGGCCGCTCGCCGATCGCGAGCCCGAAGGCCCCAAAGCCGGCCGGGAAGCCGGGCTGCACCACGTCGCCTTCACCTTTGCCACGCTCGACGATCTGATCGACAACTACGAGCGGCTGAAGGCGCTCGGCATCCGGCCGCACCGCTGCGTCAATCACGGGGTCACGACTTCGATGTATTACTACGACCCCGACCACAATCAGGTCGAATTGCTGATCGACAATTTTGCCACCGCGATCGAGGGCAATAGCTATATGCGCCGGCGTCGGGCCGACGACAAAAACCCGGTCGGCATCGCCATCGACCCCGAAGAGCTGGTCGCGCGGGCCCGCGCCGGGCTCAAGCGCGAAGAACTCGCCGCGATCAATTGATCGCGGCAGGCGGCCGGCTCGACGTCGCGCCGGCTGCAGTCCTTTCCAGCCCGGGACCGGCCGGCAGCCGGTCGTGCCGCGTGCGCAGACGCGCGGCCGGCGCCGCCCCGCGCCGCGAGACGAGCCCGCCTACACTCCGGGTCTGCCGCTGACGACAATCGCGACGCCGCCAACCGCGCCTTAAGCTTTGCCGCCTAGTTCGGGCGGCATGATCTCGGTCATGTCGCGTCCGGCCCCGCGGAGGGCGCTGTTGCTACCCGTAGCGCTGCTGTCGCTGGCCACACCCCCCGCCGCTTGGCCAAGCGAGCCGACCCCGATCACGGTGCGGGCGGCGATCTCGGTATGTTTTGCGCCCGAGCAGGATTGCGCCGCGGTCGCGATCGCGGCGATCGACCGGGCGCAACGCCAGGTTCTGGTCAACGCCTACACCCGGACGACCGGCACCGGCATCGTCGCGGCGCTGATCCGGGCCCGCAGCCGTGGCGTCGATGTGCGCCTGATCGCCGACAAGCGCGCACCGTGCACGCGCCGCTCCGGTCTTGACGCGTTGGCCGAAGCCGGAACGCCGGTGTGGATCGACCGCCGGGTCCCGATCGCCCATGCCAAGGTCATGATCATCGACCGCTGGGTAACCCTGATGGGCTCCTACAATTGGACCAAGAGCGCGGCGCGCAATTCGGAAGATCTGAACCTCGACGCCTCGCCCGAGGTGGCGGCCGCCTATGCCGCGCAATGGGCCCAGCGCGCCGCCCGGTCGGTGCCGTATGGCAGCCGCGCGCAATGGTGCCGGCCGCGGCCGGCGCCCGACCAATTGGGCGCCGAATGAGCCGCGCCGAGGCGGCGGACCGGGCCCTGCGCTAATCGACCTGGGCGAGGTCAAAGAGCCGGTGCAGCCGTTCCGAAAACCAGGCCGCGACGCGCGAGGGCGGCAGTTTGTCGTCGATATCGGGTGCCGCCAGCAATTGCCCGGCCGCCTGCCGCCGCGCCAGCGCCGCGCACATCGCCTGCGACACTTCCGGTCGCGCCTCGATCACCGGCGCCAAATCCTGTTTGGCCAAGGTGTAGATCGTCACCGGGGTCAAAGCGCGGCTCTTTGCGCCGGTCGCTTGCCCGGTCAGCAAGCCGACTTCGCCGTAATGGTCGCCCGGCCCGAGCCGCAAAAGCTCAATTTCGCCCATCGATTGGATCTGGGTGATCGAGATTACGCCGGCGCCCACCACGTGCAGTTCCTGCATGACCATGCCCGGTTCGATCAGCGTGTCGCCCTCGTCATGATGCAAAACCTTGGCCTTGGCGGCCAAGGTTTTGCGCTCCGCCGGGGTCAGATCGGCGAACAGATCGACGAGATCAAAGACGCGTTGGGCGGCGGTCTTTTCCGCTGTGGCGAGCGGCCCCGACCCGGCGGGAGCGGATCCCGGCGTCGCCGCCAGCGCAATCGCGGCGCCGTCGAGATGGCGCGCGATCCGGTCAAACAGTTCGTTCTGGGCACGGGTCGCGTGCGCCAATTCCTCGACAAACACGCGGATCTCGTACTCGACCATGTCGCCGCTGACCGCTTTGACGCTGATCAGCGGCTCCGGGGCGGTGAGCACCAGTCGCGTGTTGAGTATGGCCTGCCGCAGCACTTCGCCCCCTGTCGCGGGCGGCGTTCCGGGTGCGAGCCGCACTGTCACGCTCATGCCGTGAATGCCGGAGGGCGAACTGGAATTGACGATCTTGGCCTTGGCGATCGTGCTGTTTGGGACGATGGCGAGATCGCGCTTGGCAGTCAGAACATGGGTCGCCCGCCAATTGATCTCGATGACCCGGCCCTCGGTGGAGCCGTCGATGCTGACCCAGTCGCCCGGCCGGTAGGGGCGGCTGAAATTGAGCACGATGCCGGAAAACAGGTCGCCCAGCGTGCTCTGCAAGGCCAGACCCAACACGATCGCGATAATGCCGGAAGTCGCCAACAACCCCCGGACCGGCAGATCGAAGACATAAGAGACAATCGAAAAGGCCGCCGCCAGATAGACCAGGCCGGCAAGCAGATCCTGGATCAGCTTGCCTTCGCGCGGACGGTGTTCGGTGACGACAAAGACGCGCAGAAACCCGACCAGAAACCACGCCGCCCACAGCCACCAGACGATCTTTAGCACCGCGTGGACCGCGTCCTCGAACGGCGCCCCGGTCGTTTTCAACGGCTGGTAGGGAACGATCCCGGCGCGCAACAGCACCACCGTCAGCACCACGAGAAAACCCACGCGAGTAAGGGCGCGGGCGAGCGGCCGGCGGCGCAGCAGCAGATGCGTCAATACGCCGGCGGCAACAAAAATGAACAGTGTGGCGACCAGCGGATCGCGGACTGCGGCCGACGCTGCCGATGCGAGGTCGATCATGCCGCCGGATCTCCGACTTGGTTCGCCCCGGCGAATTTAGGCGCGCGCCGTTTCTTCCGCCAGCTTGGCAGCGCGCCGCGTTCCCGGCGCCGACGGCGGCCGATGACCGGCGGCGCGGCGCCGTCAATCCCTATCCCGCCGAAATTCCCCGGCAGTGCGGCGAAAACCCGCGACCCTTCGCGTTGCGCAGCGGGATCGGGTATAGAGCGAGCTCGGCTGCCGGTGGAGGTCGCTCGCCGATGATCGTTGTCTTTCTAATGCTTGCCGCGCCATGACCGGTGATCCGGGGGCGCCCACAGCGATACGCTATGGAGCGGTGGCGCAGGCGCTGCACTGGCTGATCGCGGCGCTGGCCGTCGTCATCGTCACCCTCGGCCTGGCCGCGACCTCGGCCCCGCACAATTCCGCCGCCCGCGACGATTTGCTGATGCTGCACCGCTCGGTCGGGTTGACGATCCTGGCTCTGATGGTGGTTCGCGCGGCATGGCGGCGCTGGCACCCGCCGCCGCCGCTGCCGGCGACCCTCGCCCGGATCGAGGCGCGCCTCGCCCATTCGACCCATATCGCGCTCTATATCCTCTTTATTCTGATGCCGATGGCCGGCTATCTCGGCTCGGCCGGAGCCGACCACGCCGGCCGCTTCTTTGGGCTCGCGGCGATCCCGCGGCTGATCCCGGTCAACCCGCGTCTGGCGCAATGGGCGATCGCCGCTCATTTGCTCGGCCAATATCTTGTCTATGTGATCGTCGGTTTGCACGTCGCCGGCGCCGCCTACCACGCGCTGCTGCGGCGCGACGGCGTTTTTGAGCGGATGCTGCCGGTGCCGGGTAGGGCGCGTTTTGGCGGCTAACCGGGAGCCGAGGCGACGAGGCTCAGATGCGTGCGGAAATAGGCCAACGCCTCGCCGAGGCTGCGCGCCACGCGCAATTTCTGGCGGCCGCTTTGCACGGTGTATTCGATCGGCCGCGCCGGTGAGGCGGCGGTCTTGGTGATCGTGAACAGCGGCCATTCATGGGTATGGCGAAACACGGAAAAGCGGGCGACGCCGGGACCGTGATCGATGGCATAATCGCGCCACAGACCGCGGATCACGTGCAGGCTGTAGAGCCCGAGGAGCTGGTTCAATTCGCCGCGGGTAAAGTACAAGGTGCGCTGCCGCGTCCGGTAGTCGCCGAGGCTCAGCACCGTCGCCGTCTTCCGACCCATCTCCGCCCTTCGTCGATTGTCACGAAATTGAAGTGTCGGCGATTTCGCATGGCCCGTCCAGCAGGTCGCTGGCGCTGTGGCGTTCAGCCGCCGCATTGGGCGCCGCGCATTTGGCGCCGCAGCGATTTGTCTGCGCGCGACGGCGGCGGGCCCGACGCCGGGTTCCGGCCGCCGGGCGACAATCCGCGATGCCTCAGGCGGCCCCGCGCCGGGGGGCCCCCTGCCCATCCGAGGGAGAAGCGATTGGACGAAATCGAATGCATTGTGGTCGGCGCCGGAGTGATCGGGCTTGCCGCCGCCCGCGCCTTGGCGCAGGCCGGCCATCAGGTTGTCGTGGTCGACCGCGCCGCGACGATCGGCTTTGAAACCTCCTCGCGCAACAGCGAGGTGATCCACAGCGGCATCTATTATCCGCAGGACAGTCTGAAGGCGAAAACCTGCGTCGCCGGCCGCCGTCGGCTCTATGAGTATTGCCGCGAGCATGGCATCGGCCACCGCCGGCTGGGCAAGCTGATCGTCGCCGCCGACGAGGCCGAGCTGCCGGCGCTCGACCGCCTGGCCGCGGCCGCCCGCGCCAATGGCGTCGACGACCTCGAGCGCTTGAGCGCGGCCGAGGCGCAGCGCCTGGAGCCGGAGCTGCGCTGTGTTGCGGCACTCTATTCGCCATCGACCGGGATCATCGACAGCCATGCGCTGATGCTTGCCTATCAGGGCGAGGCCGAGGCCGCCGGCGCGGTGGTGGTGCTGCGCACGCCGGTTTTGGCCGGCGAAGTCGTGAATGACGGTTTCACGATCGAGATCGGCGGCGCCGAGCCCGGCCGGGTGCGCTGCCGCTGGCTGGTCAATGCCGCCGGTCTTTACGCCCCGGCCTTTGCCGCCGCCATCGCCGGCGTGCCGGCTGCGACGATCCCGCCCGCCTATTTCTGTCGCGGCGTCTATTTCACGCTCGCCGGGCGCTCGCCCTTTCGCCATCTCGTCTATCCGGTGCCGCCGGCCGGCGGGCTCGGCGTCCACATCACCCTCGACCTCGCCGGCCAGGCCCGGTTTGGCCCCGATGTCGAGTGGATTGCGGGGATCGATTACAGCCTCGACGCCAGCCGCGCGGCGGCGTTTTACGCGGCGGTACGGCGCTATTGGCCGGGGCTGCGCGACGGCGCCTTGCAGCCGGGCTATGCCGGCATCCGCCCCAAGATCAGCGGCCCGAGCGAACCCGCGGCCGATTTTGTCGTGCAAGGCCCGCAAGATCATGGCGTCCCCGGGCTCGTCAACCTCTACGGGATCGAGTCGCCGGCGCTGACCGCCTCGCTGGCATTGGCCGACGAGGTCGTCGCGCGGCTTTGCCATCGGTGCGAGCCGCGCCCGAGGGCGGCCTTATAATCGGAATCACCGCTTCCCAGATTGTCCCCATCTCCATTGCCACCGGCGCAGCCAGGTTGTGGCGCCGGCCAAGCGAGGCGCGACAATGCTGATCGGTGTCCCCAAAGAAACCAAAACCCACGAATACCGGGTCGGGCTCACCCCGGGCAGCGTGCGCGAACTGGTTCATCACGGGCATCGGGTCGTGGTCGAGACCGGCGCCGGCGCCGGCATCGGTTTTGACGACGCGGCCTACGAAACCGCCGGCGCGCGCGTGGTCGGCGACGCCGGCGCGGTGTTCGCCGCGGCCGAGATGATCGTCAAGGTCAAAGAGCCGCAGCCGCCGGAGATCGCGCTGCTGCGGCGCGGGCAGATCCTGTTTACTTATCTGCACCTCGCCGCCGATCGGGAGCTTGCCGCCGCATTGATCGCCTCGCAAGCGGTGGCCATCGCCTATGAGACCGTGACCGACGCCCGCGGCGGGCTGCCGCTGCTGGCGCCGATGAGCGAAGTTGCCGGCCGCATGGCGGTCCAGGTCGGCGCCCACTGCCTCGAAAAAGAGCAAGGCGGCATCGGCGTGCTGCTGGGCGGCGTGCCGGGAGTGCCGGCCGCCAAGGTGGTCATCCTCGGCGGCGGCGTCGCCGGAACCAATGCCGCCCGCATGGCGATGGGGATGGAAGCCTATGTCACGGTCATCGACCGCTCTCTGCCGCGGCTTTACGAGCTCGATTTGCAGTTCGGCGCGCAGCTCCACACCCTTTACGCAACCATGGAGAATATCGAGCGCGAGGTGGCGGCCGCCGATCTGGTCATCGGTGCGGTGCTGATCCCGGGCGGGGCGGCGCCCAAACTCGTCAGCCGGGCGCTGGTCCGCGCGATGAAGCCGGGGGCGGTCATCGTCGACATCTCGATCGATCAGGGCGGCTGTTGCGAGACGAGCCGGCCGACCACCCATGCTCAGCCCACCTATATCGACGAAGGGGTGGTGCATTATTGCGTGACCAACATGCCGGCGGCGGTGGCGCGCACCTCGACCCAGGCGCTCAACAACGCCACCTTGCCCTTTGTGCTTACGATCGCCACGGAGGGTTGGCGGCGGGCCCTGGCCGTCGATCCGCATTTGCGCGACGGCCTCAATATTTGCGGCGGGCGAGTGGCGCATCCGGCGGTCGCCGGCGATCTCGGCCTGCCGTTCACCCCGGCCGAACAGGCGCTGCGCGAATGAGCCGGGACCAACAAAGCAATCTTTTCGCCGATGTTCAGCTTTTATTCTATGGAAGCGCTGCCAACCGCTCCCTATCTCGGGTCAAAAGCTCTTCGGACGGGCCCGTGTGAGACGGGGACATGATGCTCAATTCGATCATCCCTTTGCCGCACGTCGACGAGTTTTTGGAAGCGCCCGCCGGGTTCGAGGCGCCTGGCTTCACCCGCATCGACGATGCCGCAATCGCCGCGATTACCGACCTCTACCGTGAAATTCTGCCCGATGGCGGGGTGATCCTCGATGTGATGTCGAGCTGGGTCAGTCACCTGCCACCGGAAGCCGCCTATGCCCGGGTCGTGGGGATCGGCCGCAACGCCTGCGAGCCGGCCGAAAATCCCTTTCTCGACGAATGGCGGGTGCAGGATTTGAACCGTGACCCGCGCTTGCCCTTCGCCGGCGGCGAATTCGACGCGGCCACCTTGTGCGTGGCCGTCCATCAATTGACGCGCCCATGCGAGGTGATCCGGGAAATCGGGCGGGTGCTCAAGCCGGGGGCGCCGCTGGTTCTGACGTTTTCCGAGCGGTGTCGCCCGACGCGGCCGATCGGCTGCTGGTGTCTGCTCGACGAGGCCAGCCATCTTTGTCTGATCGCCCATCATTTTGCCGAAGCCGGCAATTTTGCCGAGGTCCGCTGTCTCGACCGGACGCCGGCCGGCGGCGGCGATCCGCTTTATGCCGTCGTCGGGCGCAGCCTCGGCCCGGCTCCCCCCGGCACGGCCGATTAAACGCGCGCGCGGCAATCAGCGGTCATAGGCAACCATCGCCGCAAGCGGCACATCGATACGGCTGCGGCCTTGCAGAAAACTCAGTTCGATGATGCAGCCGGCCGCCGTAACAACGCCGCCCCGGCCGCGAATAAGGTCGATCGCCGCCCGCATCGTGCCGCCGGTCGCCAACAAATCGTCGAGAACCACGACCCGCTGGCCGGGCGCCACCGCATCCGCTTGCATTTCGATCGTATCGCTGCCGTATTCGAGATCGTAGGTATAGCGCACCGTCGGGCCGGGCAATTTGCCCTGCTTGCGGATCATCACAAAACCGCAGCCCAGGGCGAAGGCGACCGGGGCGGCGACCAGAAAGCCGCGCGATTCGATGCCGACGAGCAACTCCGGCCGGTGCGGGCTCAGCGCCTCGGCGAGCCGGCTGACGGTCGTGCGCCACGCCTCGGGATGGGCCAACAAGGTCGATATGTCGTAGAACAGGATGCCGGGCTTGGGAAAATCGGGAATGGAGCGGATGTGTTGCTTGAGATCCATGGCGCCGTCCTCGACCGCGGGCCGGCCGTGCAAACGCCGGCCCCTGCCGCTTAGCCGTTTTTGATCCGCTTGGAAAGATCTCGATCGCGGCCTGCCATGCCCGCTGTTGGACCCTAGATGGCCGCCGCCGCAGCCACGCTTGTCGCGACCGAAGAGGACAAAACACTTGTCCTCAAAGCCGAGGGCGAATGGCTGCTGGCCACCGCAGCCGAGCTCGATCGCCGCTTGCGGCAGCTTGATCCGCCGCCGCACCAGCCGATCGCGATCGATCTTGGCGGGCTCGATCGCATCGACAGCGCCGGAGCGTGGCTGCTGCTGCGCGCCGAGCTTGAGCTCACCGCCCGCGGCAACCCGGTCGAGCTGCGCAATCTCGATCCGACCTTCGCCCCGTTATTCGAGCAAGTGCGCGCCGGCGGGTCATTGTCGCCGGTGGCGCATCCGCGTCCCGATCACCACACGCTGGTCGGCTTTCTCGCCCGGCTCGGCGCCGTCACGCTCGGTCTCTGTGCGCGCACCTACCGGCTGCTGGGGTTTTTTGGCCTGGTGTGCGCGACGATGATGCGCCTGACGCTGCGTCCCGGCCGGCTGCGGCTGACCGCGATGGTTGCGCAGATGGAGCAGACCGGGGTCAACGCGCTGGCGATTGTGGGTCTGCTCGCCTTTCTCGTCGGCGTCGTCATTGCCTATCAGGGGGCCGACCAGCTGCGCCGGTTCGGCGCCGAGATCTACACCGTCGATCTGCTCGCGGTCGGCATTCTGCGGGAATTGGGCGTGCTGATGACCGCGGTCATCATCGCCGGCCGTTCCGGCAGCGCGTTTACCGCCGAGATCGGCACGATGCGGGTCACCGAAGAGATCGACGCGATGCGCACCCTCGGTCTCGACCCGGTTGAAGTGCTGGTCGTGCCGCGCCTGCTGGCGCTGTTGCTGACCCTGCCGATGCTGACCTTGTACGCCGATCTGATGGGATTGCTGGGCGGTTCCTTGATGGCGCGCGCCGCGCTTGGGATTGCCTTTCCCGAGTTTTTGAGCGAGTTGCGCAATGCGGTCGGCACCCGCACCCTGTGGATCGGGGTGGTCAAGGCGCCGTTTTTCGCCGCGATCATCGCGATGATCGGCTGCTATGAGGGGTTCCAGGTGTCGCGCAGCGCCGAGAGCGTGGGCCGGCAGACGACGCTGGCGGTGGTCGAGGCGATTTTTCTGGTGATCGTCGCAGACGCCGCCTTTTCGGTGTTCTTCTCGGTGCTGCGAGTTTGACGTGAAGCCCGCGCCGCCGCAGCAACCGATCATCTCTGTGCGCGGCCTTGTCAACCGCTTTGGCGCTGAAACCGTCCATGACGGGCTCGACCTCGAGGTCTATGCCGGCGAGGTGCTTGGCGTGGTCGGCGGTTCGGGCACCGGCAAATCGGTATTGCTGCGCACGATCATCGGGCTCAATCGGCCGGCGGAAGGCACGATCGAAGTGTTTGGAACCGACCTCCTGGCGCTGGCGGAAAGCGAGCGGCGGGAGATCGAAAAGCGCTGGGGTGTCTTGTTCCAAGAGGGGGCGCTGTTCAGCTCGCTGACCGTCGCCCAGAACATCGAGGTGCCGCTCAAGGAATTCTACGACCTGCCGCGCGGGCTGATGGACGAGATCGCCGCGCTCAAGATCGGGCTGGCCGGCCTGCCGGGGGACGCGGCGGCAAAATTCCCGGCCCAGCTCTCCGGCGGCATGCGCAAGCGGGCCGGTCTCGCCCGCGCGCTGGCGCTTGATCCCGAGATCCTGTTCCTCGACGAGCCGACCTCGGGGCTCGATGCGATCGCGGCCGCCGAATTCGACCAACTGATCCGGGATTTGCAACAAAGCCTGGGGCTGACGGTGTTCATGGTCACCCACGATATCGACAGCCTTTTCGCGGTCTGCGACCGGGTGGCGGTGCTGGTCGACAAGAAAATCCGGGTCGGAACGCTCGATCAGATCCTGCGCGACGACCACCCGTGGATCCGCAACTATTTCCATGGGCCGCGCGGTCGGGCCGCAAGTGCGGCGCAAGCCGGGGCGGCGCGTTTGGCCTTGTCAGACCCGGCCTGAACCGCTTTCAACCAGGGAAGCAAGAATGGAAACGCGGGCACATTACGTCGCGGTCGGGGTGTTCATATTGCTGGCGATCTCGGCCGCCTTCGCCGCGGTGCTGTGGCTCGGCCGGGTTGAATTTCGCGAGCGGCTGAGACCCTATTACATCTTCTTCCGGGGCTCGGTTGCCGGGCTTAGCCGCGGTTCGCAGGTCCAATATAACGGCATCCCGGTCGGGCGCGTCAGCGACATCCGTGTCGACAAAGACAATATCGCCCAGGTTCAAGTCACGGTGCTGATCGACACCAGTCTGGTCGAAATCAGGACCGACGCCCGCGCCTATCTCGACACCAACATCCTCAGCGGGGTGGCGACCATCCAGATCCGCGGCGGCACCCAGCAGGCCAGCATCCTCGAACCCGCGCCGGGCCACGAACATCCGATCATCAAGGCCGGGCGCACGGAACTCGAAGAGGTCAAATCCTCGTTGCCGCAGCTCGTCAGCGACCTGCGACACGCCTCGAAAAGCCTCAATCAACTGCTCGACGAGCGCAATCTTCAGGCGGTCGCCGACAGTTTGCAGAATGTCCGCACCTTTACGGCCGCCTTTGCCGCCCACAGCCAGGATCTGGGCGCGGTTATCGACAACGCCAATGCCGGCATGGCGCAGTTCAAGACCCTGCTCGCCGATATCGACCACAGTTATACCATGCGCGGCGGACTGAAGGACCAGGTGTCGCAAACCCTCAAAAGCTACGACAAGGTGGCGGCCAGCCTTAACGACGTAGCCAACCAGCTGCGCTTGGTTCTGGCCGAAAACCGGCCGGGATTGCATGATTTTGTCGACACCACGCTGCCCGGGATCGACGATCTGGTCAGCGACGCCCGCCGCCTGACCGACAATATGAACCGGTTCGTCATCGAACTGCAGCGCGACCCGACGCGTCTGTTGTTTGGCGACCGGCGCCAGGGATACCAGCCGCGATGAGATCCGCATCGACGCAGCGGATCGGGCGTCGCGGGATCGCGGCGGGAATGGCGCTCGGCCTTGCCGGCTGCGCCGGATTGTTTGTGGCCAGCGCGCCGGGCAAGCTCTATCGCCTGCCGCCGGCCGACAATTTTTCCGCGGGACTGCCGCGATCCTCGGCTCTGCTGGTGATCGACCGGCCACAGGCGCCGGCCGGCATCGACACCGATCGGATTGCGCTCAGCGCCTCGCCGCTGACGCTCGACTACTTCGCCCAATCCGAATGGACCGACCGGCTGCCGGATCTGATGCAGAGCCTGCTGCTCGCGTCGTTCGAGAACAGCGGCGCGATTACCGCAATCGACCGGAACACCGGCGGGCTTCGCGCCGATTATGTGCTGCGCACCGAGATTCGCCATTTCGAGGCAGTCTATGAGACCCAGAACGCGCCGCCCCGCATTCGGGTCGCGCTGATTGTCCGGCTCGAATCGGTGCGCGAGCGGTCGATTCTCACCCAGCGCCGCTTTGAAGCCCGGGTGCCGGCGGCGGCGAACGACGTGCCCGCGATCGTCGCCGCCTTTGCCGCGGCGACCGATGCGGTGCTGCGCGAGATCGTCGAATGGACCCTGTCCAATCCGTCGTTGACCCGGCCTCCGCCTCGGCTACTGTGAACCCGTTTCGTTCACGGGGGGTGGTGTTGGGGCCAAAGAGCGGACCGATCAGATTGCGGGTCGACCGAGCCGAGATCGCCGAGATGCGGGCAGCGGCCGAGGTCATCGGCGAGATCGGCAATGTGCTGGCCGGCGTGCCCGGCGGCATTTTGGCGGCCCTCGGCCAGGCGATGGTCGAGTGGCGCCACTACCCGCCGGGGGATGTCTACGATCCGCGCAGCCATGCGCAGTTTTTCTATCATGTGCATCCGCCGCAGCGCCGCGAGCCGCGCGAACACGGCCATTTCCACACCTTTATGCGCGCCGAGGGGATGCCGGCCGCGGCGCGGCCATTTGTCCTGCCCGAGACCGCGATCGCCGACGCCGCACCCTCCCCGCCGCAGGCCGCGCCATGCAAGCGCGGCGGCCGCGAAGAGGTCAGCCATATCATCGCCATCGCGCTCAGCCCCGAGGGGCAGCCGATCCGGCTGTTCACAACCAATCGTTGGGTCACCGGCGAAACCTGGTACCGGGCCGACGACGTCATCCAAATGCTCGACCGCTTTACTCTTGGCGGCGGCGACGGCCCGCGGCTGGTCAACCGTTGGCTCAGCGCGACCATGCGCCTGTTCCGTCCTCAGATCGCCTGCCTCCTACACCTGCGCGACGAGGCGATCATGGGCTGGCGCCGGCGGCGGCGCAGCAATGTGCTCGAAGACACCCGCATCGAGGTGACCTCGGGCTTTGACATCGACCTCGCCGGGCAATTGGCCTTCCTCGACCGGCTTGAAGCCGAACCGCGCGCGGCCGCACCCGGTCGCCCGGCATGGTCGCTGCGACTGGCCGAAGGCTGGGGCGACGGCCAGGCGGGGTGAGCTGCACCGCCGCCAATGCGCCGGCGTCTGGGTCAATGCGCCGGCGTCTCGGGGGCGCGCGGTGGCAGATTGCCGGCATTGAGGCAATCCTGGTACTTCGCCTCGCGCTTGGCGTTCGATTCGGGCGAGAAATCGGGGAATGCCGCCTGCGCCTGCTTGGCGCAATTGTCCATGCCCTTCCATCTCTGCATCGTGCTGTTGCCTTGACCGGTCGCCTGCGCCGCGCCGGCCACCAGCGTGAGCGCCATCGCCCAGCCCCAAATCCGCCACCGCATCACGTGCCATCCTCCTTGCCGGTTTGCATCGCCGATCGTCGCGCCGATTATACGCCCGATCGGGGCCACGCCATGGCCCGCCGGGCAGGGGTAGCGATCGCGGCCAGGCCTGTTTGGCACCGCGATCCGCCGGGCGGGCCGGTCGCCCGTCGGCGCGCTGGGGCGGCGGCGCAAACCCACCGCGCGCCAAGGGCCCGTCGCCAAATCCCGATCACATGATCGTGAGTCGTGGCGCCCGGCCCGCCATGCCGTGTCCGGATGCTTCGGCCGGCTCGCGAGTTGGTGTAAAAGCCGTCTGCCGCGCGCCGCAGTGGCGCCAGGCCACGCACATTTGCAGGGGAGATCCGATGACGCCTTCGATGATGGGCCGGCTGGTCAGCGTCTGTTTGGCTGCGGTGGTTGCCGCGGCCGGTGCTGCAGCGGCGGTTGACGTCACCGCCGTCGTCAAGGAGCGGCAGGCGACGATGAAGCAGCAGGCCAAGGATATGGGCGCGATCAAGGCGTTTCTCGACGGCAAAGGCGACCAGGCGACAGCGCAGACGGCGGCGACCGGGCTCACCCAGACCACCGCCAAGATCCCCGACCTGTTCCCGCCCGGAAGCGACAAGCCAAGCCCGAGCGGCGAATTTGCGCCCAAGGCGGCGATCTGGACCGATTGGAACAAGTTTCTCGATGCGCAAAAGGCGGCCCACAGCAAGGCCGAGGCGCTGCTTGCGGCGGTCAAGGGCGGCGACAAGGCGGCGATCCAGACCGCCTTTGCCGATCTCGGCAAAAATGGCTGCGGCAACTGCCACACCAATTTCCGGCAAAAGCTGAAACCCTGAGAGCCGCTGCGCTCGCCGTCGTCGCGGCGGTCGCGCTGACAGCAAGTTCGCCGGGCCGCGCATCGGCCGCATCGGTTGGCGCAAGCGCAACCCCGGCGGCTCCGACGCTGAGCCCGGACGAGGCGGGCGCGATCGAACGCGGCGCCTATCTCGCCGCCGCCGCCGGTTGCGCGACATGCCACACCGACACCCGCCATGGTGGCCCGCCTTATGCCGGGGGTCGAGCGATCGCGACCCGCTTTGGCACGCTTGTTACGCCCAATATCACCTCCGATCGTGAAACCGGCATCGGCCGATGGCGCCTGGCCGATTTTGCGGCTGCCTTGCGCTGGGGGGTCGCCCCAAGCGGCTCGCATTACTTCGCGGCCTTCCCCTTCCCGTTCTACAACCGGCTGACCGCGCCCGACCTCGCCGACCTCTGGGCCTTTCTCAAACGGGTCCCGGCGGTGCGGCAGCCCAACCGTGCCGGCCACCCGCTGTGGTTCGCCGCGCTGCGCAACGCCGTCGCCGTGTCTGTGACCCCCTTTCCGGGGCCTTGGCGGCCCGATCCCGAGCGTGACGCGGTCTGGAACCGCGGTGCCTATCTCGTCGCCACGGTGGGGCGTTGCGGCGATTGCCACACGCCGCGCGACTGGCTCGGCGCACCCGACCGGACACGCTTTCTGGCCGGCGGCAGCGGCAATGATGGCAAGCCGAGCCCGAATATCACCCCCGACGACGCGACCGGGATCGGGTCATGGAGCTCCGACGACATCGTCAACCTGCTGAAAACCGGGCAAAAGCCCGATTTCGATTTTGTCGGCGGCGCGATGGGCGAGATCGTCGACGCGACATCAAAGTTGACCGACGCCGATCGCCACGCGATCGCGGTTTATCTCAAATCGCTGCCGCCGATCCGCTCGGCAACCGCGGCAAAAAAAGAGTGACGCCGGGGGTGCTCGGGTCTGTCGCGCGCCTCCGACTTCCTATGATGGCTCTTTCCCCGAGCGCGGAGCGGCTCTCGCGGGCGTGCCGCGGGCGCGGCGTGGGCCGGGTTCCGCGGTCCTCGGCCGCCGCGCGAGGCGGGGGATGCCACGACGCGGAGACAGGAGCCGGTGTTGGAACGAGGGCGACGGCAGCAGGGCTTGGCGCGTTTCGAGCGCATCGCGTTGGTGTTGTCCGGTTGCCAGGCGCTGGGGGCCTATCAAGCCGGCGTCTGCGCGGCCCTCGAACAAGGCGGCATCCGCCCCGACTGGATCGCCGGCAGCGGGATCGGTGCGGTCACCGGCGCGATTGTCGCCGGCAACCCGCCGCATCGGCGGATTGCCGCCCTGCGCCGCTTCTGGCAGGAATTGAGCCGGCTGGCCCGGCGCCGGGCCGGTTGGCGGCGACGCTGGTGGTCGACCTTCGCCGGCATGCGGCGGCTGATCGCCGACCCGGAAGACCTGTTGCCGGCGAGCCCCGGGCAGCCGCCAGTGGCGGCGGCGGAACTCTGTGAATTGATCAACAACGCCGTCGATTTCGGCCGCCTCAACTCGGGCGCCGTGCGGTTGATGCTCGGCGTGCGTGATTTCCGCACCACCGCCGAGCGGTTTTTCGACAATGACCGCGATGTGCTGACCGCCGATCATATCCTGGCCGCAGCACCGCTCGCGGGATTGCCGCCGGTTGCGCTCGGCGGCCGGCGCTACGGCGGCGGCAGCGCGGTGTCGGTCGCCGCCCTCGATCGCGCCCCGCCCGCCGACACGCTGTGCTTTGTCATCGACGGCTACGACCCCTCGCCGGGCGGCACGAGCCGCGCGGCGCGCGAGATCGCCGCCATGCAACGCACCCATGATTTGCGGCGCATGATCGCGCTGTTGGGCGAAAGGCTGCCGCCGGCGGCGCGGCGCGAAGCCGATATCCGCCGCTGCCTGGCCGAGGGGCGGGAGGCGACGATGACCATCCTGCGGCTTGTCCATGACGACGGCGCCGCGGGGCTCGCCGCCAAGGTCACGGATTATTCGCCGGCGGCGTTGACCGCGCGCTGGCGGGCCGGCGAAAGCGACGTGCTGGCGAGCCTCGCCCACCCGCGTTGGTTGGCGCCGCCGCCGCGTCTGGCCGGGATCGTCGTCCACGAGGTGCGCGGCGGGGTGGTCGCTTCGCAGCGCTGATCAACACCCGCCGCCGCGCCGACAAGCGCCGGCCGACCGCGCGTAATCGCGATGCGCCCGAGGGTGGATTGCGAGGCCCGCGAACACCTTGCCTAAGGGTTTGTCAAGCCAAATATACAGTTGAAATAAAAGGGATTCTGATATGGGATGCTTTCGCCTGAAAATGGATAGACCAACCGGGTTGTCAGGATGAACCGGAGAAGCCGGGCAATCCTGTGTCGTAAACAACAAGAGGGCCTATGCTCTACGATGCCTATCAGGCGCAAAACGACATTTTCGGTCCGATACGGTTGATGGCCGGGACGGCCAGCGAATGGCTCGGCCATTCCTGGCTGCCGATCGGAGATTTGCCGTTTGTGCGCGGTGCCGCCGCCGCGATGGAGTTGTTGTCCCATGCCGGACTGTCGCATGAACGGCCTGACTTCCGGATCCACAAGGTAACGGTCGACGGAGCCGAGATCACCGTCCGCGAGGAAGTCGTCGCCTCGCATCCCTTTTGCAACCTCATTCATTTCCGCAAGGAACTCAGCCGTGAGGAGCCGACCGTCCTGGTCGTGGCGCCGCTTTCCGGCCATTTCCCGACGCTGCTGCGCGTCACCGTCGAGACCTTGCTGGCCGACCACAACGTCTATCTGACCGACTGGATCAACGCTCGCGACGTCCCGCTGCTCTACGGGCGCTTCGGCCTCGACGATTTTGTCGAGGTCGTGATGCGCTTTATCCGCCTGCTCGGGCGCCGCACCCATGTCAT
>JAJPIH010000468.1 GCA_021324875.1 Alphaproteobacteria bacterium | reverse complement strand
CGTCGCCGAGCCCGAGCATCTCGAGCAGCCGATAGGCGCCGTGGCAATTGGCGAGAATGTTGCGGTGGGTGGTCATGACCCCTTTGGGCAGGCCGCCGGTGCCGGAGGTGAAGATCAGACAGGCGACATCGTCGGCGACGAGTTCGGCAATGCGGACATCGATGTCGTCGCCGGCCTCGTCCGCGCCGGCGAGAACGTCGTTCCACGACAGCAAATCGACGCTGCTGGCCTGGCCCACCGCCGGCTCGATGGCGATCACGCTGTGCACGGTCTCGGCCTGATTGGCCGCCGCCAGCACCCGCGCCGACAAGGGCGGCCGCGAGACGATGACCGCCGCCGCACCGCTCGTCGCAAAGACATGGCGGAAATCCTCGATCGTGTTGGTCGTGTAGGCCGGGACGGTGATCGCGCCGGCGCTCATGATCGCGAAATCGGCGATGACCCATTCGGGCCGGTTTTCGGCGACGAGCGCCACCCGGTCGCCGCGGCCAATGCCCAGCCTGACCAGGCCGCGCGCCAAGCGGCGGGCGTCGCGTGCCGCCTCGGCCCAACTCGTCGGCCGGTAGCGGCCGTCGCGCTTGGCCCACAAAAAGGGCTTGTCGCCGAGCCGGGCGGCGTGCGCGAAAAACATCGCCGGCAGGCTCTGGCAGTTGTCGTAATCCATCCCCGTCCCGTCCTCTCCACCCCTCTTCTTAGCATCATCACGCCCGCCACGGGCAAACCGATGCGTTGATTTGGGTCGGCAAATCGCCGCCCGGGCGCCGCTGCTGGCCGCCGCCCTAGCACCAGACGGGGAGGGCGACATCGCGCGCCGAGCAGGTCATCGTCCGCAGATCAGCGCCGCGACGCACACGCTTGTGCCGGCGGGCGGTTCGCCTTAAACACGTCGGCGCAGCGACGACAAACGAGATCACAAGGGAGAAAACGCATGTTTCGCATCGCCCGGCGCAATCTGCTCAAACTTTCCGGCGCCGGAATTGCGACAGCCGCGACCGGGGGTCTTGCCGGCATTCTCGCTTCCGGGCGCGCCCCCGCCTATGCCCAGCAGACAAGCCTGCACTGGGTGCGGTGGTCCGATTTTGTCCCCGCCTCCGACCAGGTGCTGCGCAACCAGATCATTCCCGAGGGCGAAAAGGCGCTCGGCATTAAGATCCAATTCGAGACCATCAACGCAAACGACATCCAGGCGCGCGTCACCTCGTCGATCCAGTCGGGCAGCGGTCCCGACATCATCATGGCGCTCAATAACTGGCCGCAGCTTTACGCGACCAGCCTGGCCGATGTCAGCGATGTGGC
Organism: Alphaproteobacteria bacterium; assembly: GCA_021324875.1. Lineage (GTDB taxonomy): Bacteria > Pseudomonadota > Alphaproteobacteria > ATCC43930 > CGMCC-115725 > AP-15. Next base: position 1,540 of record JAJPIH010000468.1, on the reverse strand, counting down.
CGAAGAGATCGGCAATGATCAAGGCGGATATTACGACATCGCCAAGAGTGTCGGTACCTATCAAGGCCGGTGGATCGGCGTGCCGTGGGCGATCGGCGGCGGGCTTGTGTGCTATCGCAAATCATGGTTCCACGACGCCGGCTACGACACGTTTCCGGTCACCTGGGAGCAGTGGCACGATGCCGGCAAGAAGCTGAAGGCTGCCGGGCATCCGATCGGCCAGACCCTGGGTCACACCTTTGGCGACGCGCCCGGTTTCTGGTACCCGTATTTGTGGTCGTGGGGCGGCAAAGAGGTCGAGGCCGACGGCAAGACGGTGGCGCTCGACAGCAAGGAGACGCTCGAATCGGTCAAGTTCGCGGTGCCGTTCTGGAACGATTGCTGCGATCCGGGCGGCCTCGCCTGGGACGACAGCAGCAACAACCGCGCCTTTTTGTCGGGCACGATTTCTGCGACCAACAACGGCGCTTCGATCTATCTCGAGGCGAAGAGGAAGCCCGATCTCTATTTGACCGAGAAGGGCACGCCGATGAAGGATGACATCTCGCATGCGCCGCTCGGCACCGGCGCGGGCGGGCATTTCAACCTTCCCGGCCCGTTTATCGACATGGTCATGGCGTATTCGAAGAACCAGAAGGCGGCCAAAGACTTCCTGCGCTGGGTGCACACCAAGCCGGTGTTCGAAAAATGGTTCACCTCGCAGCAGGGCTACACCGACGGCGCCACCAAATACTGGGAAAACGACCCGGTGTGGAACAAGGACCCGGTGCTGCTGCCGTTCCGTGACCTGCCCAAGGCGAGCCGGTTGATGGGCTATGCCGGTCCGCCCAGCCAAAAGGCGGCCGAGGTTCAGACCAAATACATCATTGTCGACATGTATGCCAAAGCGGTCCAGGGTATGAAGCCCGAGGACGCGGTCAAATGGGCGGCGGGCGAATTGGCCAAGGTTTATGGCTGACGCCCGACGCAATGGCGGCACGCCGCGGAGGCTTTTGCGATGAGTTTCACCACCCTCGCCGCTCCCCGCAGCTATGCCGGTGCGCCGCGCCGCGGACCGGTGACCCGGCTGCTCGAAGACGAGCGTTGCCTCGCCTTGGTGCTGCTGCTGCCGACCGCGGCGTTGCTCGGGCTGTTCATCGCCTATCCGTTTGTCAAGGGCATCGAGTTGGCGGTGACCGACACCAAGGTCGGGGTGCCCGGGCATTTTGTCGGCCTGCAGAACTTTCGCGACGTCTGGCACGACAGCATCTTCCGCATCGCGGTGTGGAACACCTGCGTCTACACCGCGGTCGCAACCGTCTTCAAACTGGCGCTGGGGCTTTGGCTGGCGGTTCTGCTCAACAACAATTTCAAAGGCAAGGCCTTCACCCGCGCCTTTATCCTGCTGCCGTTCATCATCCCCACCGTGCTCTCGACCCTGGCCTGGAAGTGGATGTTTGATCCGACGTTCAGCGTCATCAATTGGGGCCTCTTCCGGCTCGGCATCATTCACCAGCGGATCAATTGGCTCGGCGACCCGGATCTGGCGCTGATCTCGGTG
>JAJPIH010000416.1 GCA_021324875.1 Alphaproteobacteria bacterium | reverse complement strand
CGGGGAAGATCATCGCGGTCGTACAGCCGCATCGCTATACCCGGGTCCGCGACTTGTTCGACGGTTTCTGCACCTGTTTCAACGACGCCGATATCGTATGTGTCGCCGACATCTATGCGGCCGGCGAAGAGCCGATCGAAGGGGTCAGCCGCGACGCGATTGTCGCCGGGCTGATCGAACACGGTCACCGCAACGTCCGCCCGCTCGCGGCGCCTGACGAACTCGCCCCGCTCGTTGCCGAATTGGCCGAGCCCGGCGATATGGTGATCTGTCTCGGCGCCGGATCGATCACCGCCTGGGCCAATGCTTTACCGGCGTCGCTGGCGGCCTTGTCGCAACGAGGGGCGGCCTGATGGGCGGGTTGACGGTCGCCGCGGCGCCGGCATCGACATTTCCGCCGGTGCGCGGGCGTCTGACCGCCTCGGCGCCTGTCGGGCGCCATACCTGGTTTGGCGTTGGCGGCGCTGCCGAATGGCTGTTTCAGCCGGCTGATCGCGACGATCTCGCGCAATTCCTGGCGGCGCTGCCGCCGATCGTCCCGGTTACGGTCCTGGGCGGCGGCGCCAACACGCTGGTCCGTGACGGCGGTATCCCCGGAGTGACGATCCGGCTCGGCCGCGGCTTTTCGCGCCTGGCCGCGGCGAACGCGGAGATTGTTGCCGGTGCGGGGACGCTGCACCTCAACCTCGCCAGATTTGCGGTCACAGCCGGCATCGCGGGTCTCGAATTTCTGTGCGGTGTGCCTGGTACGGTCGGCGGCGGGCTGCGGATGAACGCCGGCGCCTACGGCCGCGAGATCAAGGATGTGCTGGTGTCGGCGACGGCGCTCGACCGTGCCGGACGGGAGCACCGGCTTGACGCTGCGGAAATGGGTTTTGGTTATCGTTGTTCAGCGGTCGCCTCTGACTGGATCTTTGTCGAGGCGCGGTTCCGCGGAGAGCCGGGCGAGCCCTCTGCGGTGGCGCGGCGCATGGCGGAAATCCGCGCGCTGCGCGAGGCCAGCCAGCCGATCCGTGCCCGCACCGGCGGCTCGACCTTCAGAAACCCGCCGGGCGGCTCGGCCTGGCGGCTGATCGAGGCGGCGGGCTGCCGCGGGCTGCGGCGCGGGGGCGCTCTCGTCTCGCCCAGCATGTCAACTTCCTGATCAACACCGGCGACGCCACCGCCGCCGATCTTGAAGGGCTGGGCGAAGAGGTGCGGCGGCGAGTTTATGAAAACTCGGGCGTCAGGCTCGAATGGGAAATTCGCCGTATCGGACGACCGCCATCCGGCTTCGAGGCGGCGGTCGACGGTTTGCCGGGGAATGCTTGATGGGCAAGACCGTGGCGTTGTTGATGGGCGGGTGGTCGCCGGAGCGCGAGGTCTCGCTGTCGAGCGGACGCGAATGCGCCAAGGCGTTGGTCGATCACGGTTATTGCGTCAATCCGATCGATGTCGGCCGTGACCTGCCGAGCCTGATTGCCGCCCTCGACCCGCGCCCCGATGTCGTCTTCAACGCCTTGCACGGCGTCGGCGGCGAGGACGGCACGATCCAGGGGGTGCTCGACATGCTGGGCATCCCCTATACCCATTCGGGGCTGCGCGCCTCGGCGCTGGCCATGCACAAACCGACCGCGAAGACGCTGTTCCGCGCCGCCGGCTTGCCGGTGGTCGAGGACCTTGTTGCGCGCCCCGAGGACCTGCTGCTTTGCGACCCGATGGCGGCTCCGTTTGTGATCAAGCCGACCAATCAGGGATCCACGGTCGGGGTGCGCATCGTGCAGATCGGCGACAATGCCTGGCGCGAGGTCGTGAAGGAGTGGCGGTTCGGCGATGAAATTCTGGTCGAACGCCTTGTCCCGGGCCGCGAATTGACCGTCGCGGTAATGGGTGATCGGGCGCTCGGCGTCTGCGAGATCATCCCGCGCGCCAGCAGCTTTTACGATTACACCGCGAAATATTCACCCGGCGGATCCGAACATTTGGTGCCGGCGCCGATCCCGCCGCAGGTTTACGAGGAGGCGCTCGACATCGGGTTGCGGGCTCACTTGGCGCTTGGTTGCTGCGGCGTCAGCCGGGCCGATCTGCGCTATGACGACACGCCGGGCGGCGACGGCCGACTTTATCTTCTCGAAGTCAACACCCAGCCGGGAATGACCCCGACCTCCCTCGTTCCCGACATCGCCCGCCATGCCGGCATCGGATTTGACGCTCTTGTGATGTGGATCGTGGAGAACGCGTTGTGCCGCGGATAACCCGAGGGCAGCGCCGAACCGCGCCGCGCCGTTTCCGGTCGTGGCGCCGGGTGCTTTGCTTCGCGCTGCCGCCGGCTGTGGTCGCCGGGATGATCGGGGCAACAATCGGCTATCCGCCGCTTCGTCGCGAGGTCGGGGGCGAGATCTCGACGCGGCTGATCGCAGCCAGCGCCGCGCTCGGCTTTCGTGTCGCCGATATTCGCGTCGAAGGCCGGGCGACCACCGACCGCGAGACCATTCTCAGCGCACTCGATGCGCGACCCGGCACGCCGATGCTGGCGATTGACCCGGCGCGCGCCAAGGAGAAGCTGGAGAGCCTGCCCTGGGTCCATTCTGCGGTTATCGAGCGACGGTTTCCCGACACGATCTATGTCCACCTCGTCGAGCGCGTGCCGATGGCGTTGTGGCAGCATGGCGGCAAGATCGAACTGATCGATCGCACCGGCACCGTGATCCCGGTCAATCGGCTCGATCGTTTTGCCAAATTGCCGCTCGTGGTCGGCGACGACGCGGCCGCGCACGCCGCCGATCTGTTGGCGATGCTGGCAACCCAGCCCGCTCTTGCCGCGCGCGTCACGGCTGCGATCCGGGTCGGCGGCCGCCGCTGGAACCTGCGCCTCGACAACACGATCGACCTGCTGCTGCCGGCCGAAGATCCCGCCGCGGCTTGGGCCGATCTCGCTCGTCTGCAGCGCGACAGTGCGATCCTGCAACGCGATGTCCAGGCGATCGACATGCGGCTACCGGATCGGCTGGTTGTCCGCGTCGCACCGGAGCCGCCCAAGGAAGCACCTCCAGCAAAGAAAGGACGCCAGACGGCGAAAAATACATGACCGCAGCCGAACAGGCGGCCGCGCGCAAGCCAGCGGCAAAGACCGCCCGGACACCGTCTGACCGCACCACCGGCCGGCGCAGCCAGCCGCCGCGACCCGTCAAGACCGTGCATCGGCCGCGCGGAGGGGTGATCGCCGCGCTCGATATCGGCACCACCAAAATCTGTTGCTTTATTGCTCGCGCGCAGGGCGAACGGCCGCAGGTGATCGGGATCGGGCACCAGGTCTCGCGCGGTGTGCGCAACGGGGTCATCGTCGATCTGGACGCCGCATCCCGCTCGGTCGCCGCGGCGGTGCATGCGGCGGAGGAGATGGCCGGAGAGACGATCCAGCAGGTCGTGGCCAATCTTTCCGGTGGGTTCGGCGCCTCGCGCATCATCCGGACGGAGATCGGGGTGGCCGGCCGCGAGATCGGCGAGGCCGAATTGCAGCGGGTTCTGGAACAGGGCTATCAATTGCGCGAACCCGGCGACCGCCAGATCATCCATTCGGTGCCGGTTGGGTTCGCGATCGACGACAGCCGCGGCATTCGCGACCCGCGTGGCATGTTCGGCGAGCGGCTCGGGGTCAATATGAATGTCGTGGCCGCTCGCGCCGCCGGTGTGCGCAATCACAGCGCCGCGATCGGGCGCTCCCACCTCGAGGTCGAAGCGCTGGTTGTGAGCCCGTATGCGGCCGGGCTGGCTTGTCTGGTCGAGGACGAGATCGGCCTTGGCGTGACCGTGATCGATATGGGCGGCGGAACGACAACGATCGGCGTCTTTTTTGACGGCAATCTGATATTCGCCGATTCGGTGCCGGTCGGCGGGTGTCATGTCACCAATGACATCGCCCGCGGCCTGTCGACGCCGATCGCCCATGCCGAGCGCATGAAGACGTTGTTTGGCACGACGATTTCCGCCAGCACCGACGAACGCGAGATGATCGCGGTGCCGCAGGTCGGCGAAGAGGAAGACGGTCACGTCAATCATGTGCCGAAATCGCTGCTGGTCGGGATCATTGCGCCGCGGATCGAAGAAACCTTCGAACTGGTCCGCGATCGGCTCGAGGCCAGCGGTTTCGACAAGATGGCCGGCCGACGCGTCGTGTTGACGGGGGGTGCGGCTCAGCTCAACGGCGTGCGCGAATTCGCCGGGCTCATCCTCGACAAGCAGGTTCGCCTGGGCCGTCCGTTGCGGGTCGCCGGTCTCGCCGAGGCGACCGCCGGGCCGGCTTTTTCAACCGCCGCGGGGTTATTGCATTTCGCCTTGTCCGAGCGCGCGGAGCCACCGCGTTTCCGGAGCGCGTCCGGCGCCGCCACCGGCCTGATGGGGCGGCTCGGACATTGGCTAAAGGAGAATATCTAGCAAGAAGGGCCGCGGGCGCTGCCGGTCTATCGCAAATGGGGAAAAACGGCTAGACCAAGCCCGTCCAAATGAGGGGGAAGCCCGGACCCGTCCGGGCATGAGCGCGGTCGCGCAGCAGTGGAGGAGGCATTGATCAATCTCAGCATCCCAAGGGACGAGCAGGAGATGAAGCCCCGCATCACGGTGGTCGGGGTTGGCGGCGCCGGGGGCAACGCCGTCAATAACATGATCCGGTCGAATTTGGTCGGCTGCGACTTCGTCGTCTGCAATACCGACGCCCAGGCGATGCAGCAATCTGCCGCGCATCGCAAGATCCAGCTCGGGATCGGGGTCACGCGCGGGCTTGGCGCCGGCTCTCGCCCGGATGTCGGGCGCGCCGCCGCCGAGGAGGCGCTCGACGAGATCCTCGAAGCGATGCAGGGCTCGAACATGGTGTTCATCACCGCCGGCATGGGCGGCGGCACCGGTACCGGCGGCGCCCCGGTCATCGCTCGCATCGCCCGAGAAGCCGGCATCCTGACGATTGGGGTGGTGACCAAGCCCTTTCATTTCGAGGGCGGCCACCGCATGCGGATTGCCGAAGCCGGCATCGAGGAACTGCAGAAATTCGTCGACACGCTGATCATCATCCCCAACCAAAACCTGTTCCGCGTGGCCAATGAGCGCACGACATTCGCCGACGCGTTCAAGATGGCCGACGACGTGCTGCACTCCGGGGTGCGCGGGGTCACCGACCTGATGGTCATGCCCGGCCTGATCAACCTCGACTTTGCCGACATCCGTACGGTGATGAGTGAGATGGGCAAGGCGATGATGGGCACCGGCGAGGCCGAGGGCGAGCGCCGGGCGATCGACGCTGCCGAGGCGGCGATTTCCAATCCGCTGCTCGAAGACGTGTCGATGAAGGGCGCCAGAGGGGTGCTGATCAATATTACCGGCGGCCCCGACATGACGTTGTTCGAAGTCGACGAGGCGGCGAATCGGATTCGCGAAGAGGTCGATCCCGATGCCAATATCATTTTCGGGTCGACCTTTGATGAGACCTTGGCGGGAAAGATGCGCATTTCGGTGGTGGCCACCGGCATCGATGCCGAGGCGGTGGCGCAATCGCGGCCCGCCATCACTCTGATCAGCAGCCGCGACGGCACGGCAGCGGCGCGCGAGGCGGGCGCCGGAGGTTATACCCAGCCGGCCTTGACCCAGAATGCGGCACCGGCCGCGTCCGATGCCCTTCGTCCCGAGACGGAAGAGGCGGTGCCGGCGGTTGCCGCCACCGCCGAGACCGCGGCCGTTCGCAACGGCGCCTTTATTGCGCCCAAACCGGCCGATCCCGGGCCGGCGCGACCCATACCGTTGACCCAGCCGGCAGTCCCGGCGCCGCCGCCGGTGCGAGAAGCGGCCGCGAAGCCCAAAGGGCGGGTCCCGAGCCTGATCGAGCGGGTCACCGGTGTCGGTCGCGCCCGCTCGACCCCGCCCGACCCGCCGAAGCAACCGATCCCGCCGTCGCTGAACCCGGCGCAACCGCGCCTGGCTTCGCTCGATCCGGCCGATCGTCCGGCCGCGAAAGAAGAAGACTTGCTCGACATTCCGGCGTTTCTGCGCCGTCAGGCAAACTGAGCTGGCGGGATCTCGAGCGCTTCCGACGCCTGCTGCGCCCGCCAATGCCGGCGGAACTCCTGGCGCGCCATGCCGAGCGGCCAGCGGCTTGCCGACAACGCTTGTCCGCCGGGCGAAGCAGGAGGCTCGACCCGGGGCGGCTGTCGCCTATGTGCCACGGTGTGGCGTGAGATGGCGACGCAGCCTTGGGTTTGGCCCGATAAATATGTAACAATCTGACATAAAGAGTGATTTGTTGCGTCTCGGCGCTACCGCTAGCTTCTCGCGCAATCGGGGGACTGATCGAGAAGCATCCATATGTTGGGGGAAGACGGGGGCCCGCTTCAACGAACCCTGAAAACCGAGATCGGCTGTCGGGGGGTGGGTCTCCATTCAGGGGAGCGGGTAACGATGAAAATGATCCCGGCGCCGACCGGCACCGGGATCATTTTTCGGCGCACTGACGTCACCGCGGAGATACGGGCCTCGTGGGAACGGGTGGTCGAGTTGCCCCGATGCACCGCGCTGGCCGACAATACGGGACATTGGTCGGAACCGTCGAGCATCTGATGGCAGCGCTGGCCGGCGCCGGCATCGACAATCTTTATATCGAGCTTGATGGGCCGGAAGTGCCGATCATGGACGGCAGCGCGGCGCCGTTCCTGTTCCTGATCGAATGCGCGGGCACCGTGGAACAGAACGCGATCCGGCGAGCGATCAAAGTGCTCAAACCGGTTCGCGTGACCGCGCCGGGTGCAGCGGTTGCGCTTTACCCTGATTGCCGGTTTGCGTTGCGCTTTGAGATCGATTTTGAAAACGCGTTGATCCGGCGCCAGGAACTGGCGCTGAGCCTTGATCCTGCGACGTTCAAGACCGAGTTGAGCCGCGCGCGAACCTTCGGGTTCGCCGATGATGTCGAGCGCTTGCGCGCCGCCGGGCTGGCCCGCGGCGGATCGCTCGACAATGTCCTGGTCGTCGATGGCGACCACGTCCTCAACCGCGACGGGTTGCGCTATCAGGATGAATTCGTCCGCCACAAAATACTCGATGCGGTGGGCGATCTTTATTTGGCCGGAGCACCGATAATCGGCCGGTTTCATGGGGTCTGTTCCGGCCATGCGCACAACCGCAGTTTGCTCGAGGCGTTGTTTGCCGACGAACAAGCATGGGCATACGCACCGGCGGCGGCCGCTCCGTCACGGCCGGGCGTCTTCGCGGCGCAGAGCGAGGTCGTGCTGGCTGATGCCTAATCCGGCGCCTTTGATCGCCGCTTGCGTGAGCGAACGCGCCACGGCATAAATCGGCCGGCGGAAGCGGAACCGACGATGCGCCCGATACGCTTTTGGACAGTATGCGCGGCCATTGCCGCGCCGATGGCGCTGGCCGCGTGCGGCGGCAGTACCAACAAAGACGCCTATATCGAAAAGCCGGTGGACGATCTCTACAACCAGGCCATGGACCAGATGGTCGAGGAGCGTTACACACAGGCGGCCAATTCTTTCGACCAGGTAGAAAGCCAACATCCCTATTCGATCTGGGCAACCAAGGCTCAGCTCATGGCGGCATACGCCCAATATGAAGCGGGCAATTATGACGATGCGATTATCGCCGCCGATCGATTTATCCAACTTCATCCGGGCAATCACGATGTTGCTTATGCCTATTATTTGAAAGCGATTTCATATTACGTGCAAATTGTTGATGTGGGCCGCGATCAGAAGACTACCGAATTGGCAATGAAGGCGTTGGACGACGTCGTCCGCCGCTTCCCCGACAGTCGATATGCGCGCGACGCCAAGCTCAAGCTGGATTTTGTGCGTGACCACTTGGCCGGCAAGGAAATGGAGATTGGCCGCTATTATTTGAAGCGTGGGGATTATCTTGCGGCTATGAACCGATTTAAACGGGTGATCGACAAATACCAGACGACAACCCATGTGCCGGAGGCGTTGGAGCGGTTGGTTGAATGCGATCTGGCATTGGGGCTAACCGCGGAAGCGAAACGAAACGCTGCGGTGCTTGGCTATCATTATCCGGGTAGCGCCTGGTATGGCGACGCCTACGCGCTGCTAAAGGGAACGCCCGAGCCCGACGGTGAGCGTCAAAGCTGGTTTGGGCGGGCCTTTGGCAGCCTGTTCTGAGGCGCCTGCCCGCCGTCCCGGCGGAAAATTAAAAATTGTTCATTTCAAGCCGATCGACCGCTGATCTATGTCAACCCTTCGAAGGGTGCCTCGCCTGACGTCGCAGAGCGCGGCAGGTTGGCGGTGCGGCTCAGCGGAGGGAATGTGCGGCGATGCGGCGGGGGGTTCGCGCGGTTGCAGGCTTTGCGCTGCTGGTTGTCTCAATGGTATTGCCGGAGGTGGTTCTCAGCCGGCCAGGGGCGGCCGCTCCGGCGATCAAGTCAGGCCTCGGGGATGTGAGCGGCGTCTATCTGACGACCCCGTATCCCGCTCTTACCGTCCAAGCCGGCGAGCCGGTCACAATCGACCTTAGCGTGCGCGACTATCGTCAGCCGCCGCAATTGTTGAACCTCTCGATTCTTCAGGCGCCCCCCGGGTGGAAGACATCGCTGCTCGGCGGCGGTCAGCCCATTGCCGGGGTCATGGTTGAGCCCGACAGCACCGAAAAAGTGCAATTACGCATCGAACCCCCGGTCGGCGCCAGCCCTGGCGATTATCATTTCGTCGTCGCCGCGCGGGGCGAAAATACGGAGTTGCGACTGCCGCTGGCATTGACCATTGGCAAGGAGCTGCCGGCGAAACTCAAGCTGTCCACCAGTCTGCCGTCGTTGCGCGGCACCGCGACGACCGCGTTCAAGTTTACCGTCACGGTCGAAAACGACAGCGGTCACGACGCGACGATCAATTTCGCCGCCACCGCGCCGAAATCATTCCAGGTGACCTTCACCGAGGCCTATGGCAGCCAGCAGATCACCAGCATTCCGATCGCCGCCGGCAAATCGAAGGATATCGACATGTCGGTGTCGATGCCGCGCGACACCGCTGCGGGTGACTATAAGCTGCTCATGCAAGCCAAAAGCGAAGCCGCTTCGGCGACGCTGCCGCTTACGATTACGATCTTTGGACAGCCGCGGCTGTCGTTGGCGGGTGAGGGTGGTCGGTTGAGCGGCGAGGCATATGCCGGCCGGGCGAGCCCGCTGACCGTCGTGGTCCGCAATGACGGCAGCGCGCCGGCACGCGATGTCGAATTGAGTGCGACCGCTCCGGAAGGCTGGAAGACAAGCTTTGACCCTAAGGACGTGCCGTTGCTGCCGGCGGGGGGCTCACAGCGGGTGCAGGTCACGTTGACCCCATCCGACCGTGCGATTGCGGGCGACTACCAGACGACAATCCGCGCCAATGCCGCCGACGGCCAATCCGAATCCGCCGATTTCCGGATCACGGTGCTGACCTCGACCTTGTGGGGCATGGTGGGGATTGGCGTCATCGCCGTGGCCCTCTTGGTTGTCGTCTTCGCCGTGGCCCGCTATGGCCGGCGCTAGCCGGGTATGGCGATGGCCGGCGAACCTGCCATTCGCGCCGAAGGCCTGACCAAACGTTACGGCCCGGTGCTCGCTGTCGATGGGGTCAATCTGGACATCGCGCCCGGCGAGATTGTCGGCATTCTCGGCCCCAACGGCTCCGGCAAGACAACAACGATCCTGATGCTCTTGGGGCTGACCGAGCCCAGCGCCGGGCGCGCGGTGGTGGCCGGTTTCGATCCGCTGCGCCAACCGCTCGAGGTCAAGCGGCGGGTCGGCTATCTGCCGGATTCGGTGGGGTTTTACGACGGGTTGTCGGCGCGCGACAACCTGGCCTACACCGGCCGGCTCGCCGGATTGTCGCGCCGCGAGATCGACGAGCGTTTTGATCGGGCGATGGTTCGGGTCGGACTGGCCGATGTCGGGCGCAACCGGGTCGCGACTTTTTCGCGCGGCATGCGCCAGCGGCTGGGTCTTGCCGAAGTGCTGATGAAAAACCCGCAAATCGCAATTCTCGACGAGCCGACCGCGACCCTTGACCCGCATTCGACAAGCGAGTTCCTGGACATGATTCGCGGGCTTAAGGCGGACGGCACGACCGTGCTGCTGTCCTCGCATCATCTCGACCAGGTGCAAAGCGTGTGTGACCGAGTGGCATTGTTCAGCCGTGGTCGTATCGCTCTCTCCGGTGCGGTTACCGCGTTGGCACAGCAGGTGTTGGGCGGCGGCTATGTCATCGACGTCGAAGCGCGCGGCGCCGGCATCGTCGAGCGGCTGCGCCGGCTTGATGGTGTGGTCCGCGTGCAGACGCTCGGCGCCGATCTCTATCGGGTGGACGCCACGCGCGACCTGCGCGCCGAAATCGCCCGCGAACTGGCGTCCTCCGCGGCGCTTGTCGGGTTGCGCTTTGCCGCTCCGAGCCTCAATGAGGTCTATACCCGCTATTTCCAAGAGGTGAACGATGCGGCGTGAAGGCTCGCCGCTGACGGGCGTCGGCGCGGTACTGGCCAAGGAAACCGCGGATTATTTGTCGGGTGCCCGCATGTGGCTGACCGAGGCGCTCGTATTTCTGACCGCGATCGGCGCCGCTTACGCCGCAATCCTGTCGATCCGCGCGACAATCGGGGAAAGCCCGTTTCTGTTTTTGCGGCTGTTCACCATGGCCCAGGATCCGCTGCCGTCGTTCATTTCACTGCTGGGCTTTTTGATCCCCCTGGTGGCGATCGCGATTGGCTTTGACGCGATTAACGGCGAATTCAACCGTCGCACGATGAGCCGGGTTCTGGCCCAGCCCATCTACCGCGACGCGCTGTTGCTCGGCAAGTTTCTCGCCGGGTTGCTGTCACTGGCGATCGGCCTGATCTCGTTATGGCTGTTGGTGATCGGCTTGGGCCTGTTGCTGCTTGGATTGCCGCCCAGCGGTGAAGAAACCGTTCGCATGGCCGGTTTTTTTGTCGCCAGCCTCGCCTATGGCGGGGTGTGGCTCGCCGTCGCGATCCTGTTTTCGATCATCTTTCGCGCCCCGGCGACAGCCGCGCTGGCGGCGCTTGGCGTATGGCTTCTGTTCGCGCTGTTCTGGTCGATGATCGCGCCCTTTGTCGCCGCGGCGATCGCCGGCCCGCCGGATACTCTCTTTGGACCCAACCTCCACTATCTGCAGATTTCGCAAATATTCGACCGGATTTCCCCGAACACCCTCTACGCCGACGCGGCGCTCGCGCTGTTGCATCCGGCGACCCGCGCCCTTGGCCCAGTGCTCTACAGCCAGATCCAAGGGGCGGTGCTCGGCACACCGCTGCCGGCGTTGCAGAGCTTTCTGTTGATCTGGCCGCAACTCGCCGGGCTTGTCGCGAGCATGATCGTGATATTTGCGGTCGCCTATATTCTGTTCCAGCGTCAGGAAATCCGCGCATAGATATACTGTCGCCGGCGAAATCGGCTCTTGCCCTGGCCGGGACGAGGCTGCCGAAGGCGGCAGAGGCGAGGCGCTCGCGATCTCGGCGGTCGGGAAGCGGGGCTGCGAATGGCGAGGCCGGGATTTTACGCCGGCCGCGCCCGCGCCTGGCTGCGCAATGCGCCGAGGGTCGTGCGGGTGGTGATGATTTCCGGGTCCATCGCCAGCTCGATCAGCGCCGGACGCCTGGCGGCCACGGCCTCCTCAAACGTCGGGGCAAAGTCTTGTGTGCGCTCCACCCGCGCGGCAAAGGCGCCATAGGCGCGGCCGAGTGACACAAAATCGGGATTTTTGAGCGCCGTACCGATAACCCGTCCCGGGAAACGGCGCTCCTGGTGCATGCGGATCGTGCCATACATCGCGTTGTTGAAGACCAAAATGATTGGCCCCGCTTCCGCCGCCATCGCCGTCGCCAATTCCTGTCCGGTCATCATGAAGCCGCCGTCGCCGCAAAACCCGACCACAAGCCGGCCGGGATGGACAAGCTTGGCGACAATTGCGGCCGGCACTCCATAGCCCATGGCGCCGCTGGTCGGTCCGAGCTGCCGCCCCGGCCGGCGATACTGCAGAAAGCGGTTTGGCCAGCCGCTGAAATTGCCGGCGTCGCTGGTGATGATTGCATCATCGGGAAGACGCTCGCGCAACCAGCCCATGACCGCGACGAGGTCGAGTGCGCCGCCTGCGGTGGCGGAAGTGGGTGCGAGCCCCGCTTGATACTCGGCGCGACATGCGATCCGCCATGCACCCCAAGGATGTGCCGCCTCAACCGGCGGCATTTGTGCGACGGCAGTCGCGAATTCCGGCATGCCGGCTTGCATGGCCAGGCTCGGACGGAACACCCGGCCCAGCTCCTCAGCAGCCGGGTGAATATGGATCAGCACCTTGGCCGGTTCGGGAATGCCGAGAAGCGAATAGGATTGCGAGGTGATCTCGCCGATGCGGGCGCCGACGGCAAGCAACAGGTCGGCCTCCCTGACGCGCGCCACCAAGGCGGGGGCCGCGCCGGTACCGAGATCCCCGACAAAGCAGGGCGAGCGATTGTCGACGATGTCTTGGCGGCGAAACGAACAACACACCGGCAGGTCGTTGCGTTCGGCAAATTTTGCGATGTCGCGGCAAGCCTGATCGGTCCACCCGCTGCCTCCGACCAGCATGATCGGGCGCGCCGCGGCGGCTAAAAGCCGGCGCATCTCGGCAAGATCCGCGGCCCCCGGATGGGCGCGTACCGGGCGGTAGGGTCCGCAAACCTCGGCAGTGGCCGTCTCGCGCAGCATGTCTTCGGGCAGGGCGAGTACGACCGGCCCCGGCCGGCCCGAGGTCGCGACCTGAAACGCTTGGTTGATCAATTCGGGGACCCGCTGAGCGAGGTCAATCTGCGCCACCCATTTCGCGAGTGGGCTGAACATGCGGCGGAAATCGACCTCCTGAAAGGCTTCACGGTCGAGCTGCTGGCGCGCCACCTGCCCAACCAGCACCACCATCGGGGTCGAATCTTGAAATGCGGTGTGGATGCCGATGGCGGCGTTGCATGCGCCCGGGCCGCGCGTAACCAGCAATATGCCGGGCCGGCCGGTCAGCTTGCCGTAGGCCTCGGCCATGAACGCTGCCCCTCCCTCCTGCCGGCAGGTAACGACGCGGATCTCGGGCGTGTCGTAAAGCGCGTCGAGAACTTCGAGATAGCTTTCTCCGGCGACGCTGAACACCATATCGGTGCCGTGAGCCCGCAATGAGGCAACGACAAGTTGCCCACCGGTGGCGGGGATCAGGTTTTTTGCCATGGCTGCGCCTCAATCATTCCTTACGAGCCGAACATTTGAAACAAGTGACTGGCGAGAAGAAAGATCCCTGCCGCTCCGGGATAAGGCGACCCTCGCACGCGTATAAAACGGCGACCAGCGGTTGCCGGCAACGGATTGGAGAGCGTAGGCAAGCGTCGATTGACTGGGGCAAAGTGCGGCAACATCGATGGACGATCAGCACGGCAATCTTGCGCCAGGTGCGCCGTCGGCGGCGGAGGTAGCGCGACCGGCGCGGCACGAACCGAACCCTGCGGCGAGCGATTTGCAGGAGCTCGAGACCGGCTCGCGCCGGCGGTCGTGGTTGCGCGCGGGGTTGTGGCTCTTGGTGATGGCTCTCGTCGCGGTGGCGCTGGTGGTTTATCTGCCGCACTTGTCGCACCGGCCAGAGACCGCGCGTGGCGGGCGGGCGATGTCGGGGGGACCGGTGCCGGTTGGCGTCGCCACGGCGCAAACCGGCGACATGCCGGTCACGCTGAGCGGTCTCGGCACCGTCACCCCGCTCGCGGTGGTAACCGTCCAGAGCCAGCTCAGCGGCTATCTGATGTCGGTCGGGTTCCAAGAAGGCCAGCACGTCAAAAAAGGAGATTTTCTGGCGCAGATCGATCCGCGCCCCTACCAAGTGGCTCTCGAGCAGGCGGAAGCGCAGCTGGCCAAGGATCAGGCCGCCCTACGCAACGCTGAACTCGACCTCAAACGGTATAATACACTGGTTGCGCAGAACTCGATTGCGACCCAGACCCGCGACACACAGGTCGCCACCGTCGCGCAAGACCGGGCGCAGATTATGTTGGACCAGGCCCAGATTGACACGCAAAAGCTCAATCTTACCTACAGCCGCATCGTTTCGCCGGTTACCGGCCGCGTCGGGCTGCGACAGATCGATCCGGGCAATTATGTGACGCCGACCACCCCGGCAAGCGGTCTGGTTGTGGTCACCCAGCTGCAACCCATCTCGGTCATCTTTACGCTGTCCGAGGACAGCCTGCCGGCGGTGCTCAAGCAATATCACCGCGGCGGAACGATGCCGGTGACCGCATTCGATCGCACCGGGACCACACAACTTGCGGTGGGGCGTCTCGAAACCATCGACAACCAGATCGACCCCACGACCGGGATGGTCAAGCTCAGGGCAATCTTTGACAATTCCGACGAAAGCCTGTTTCCGAACCAGTTCGTCAACGTAAAGCTGCTGGTCGACACATTGCATAATACGGTGCTGGTGCCGGTGGCGGCGATCCAGCGCGGCGCCCCCGGCACCTTCGTGTACCTGGTCAAGCCGAACAAGACCGTGGCCGTGCAAAAGGTCACGCTCGGCCCTGCCGACGGCCAAAAGGTCGCGGTCCTCACCGGTTTGCAGGCCGGCGATCAGGTCGTCGACGACGGCGCCGACCGATTGAAGGACGGCGCCAAGGTGACGATCGCGCCCCCGCCGGGATCCGCTGCCCCCGCTGCAACGCGGCAAAAGAGCGGCGCCTCACATTCCGGCCAGCATCGGCAGCGACAGGGCGGCGCCCGGCAAGCCAGCGAATGAACCCGTCGCGCACCTTCATCCTGCGCCCGGTAGCGACGTCGCTTCTGATGGCGGCGATCATGCTGGTCGGCCTGTTCGCCTCTCGCTTTCTGCCGCTTTCGGCGCTGCCCGAGGTCGATTATCCGACCATTCAAGTGCAGACCTTTTACCCCGGCGCCAGCCCCGATGTGATGACCTCTTCGGTCACGGCGCCGCTCGAAGTCCAGCTCGGGCAGATGCCGGGGCTCAACCAGATGTCGTCGGTCAGTTCCGCCGGCGCCTCGGTCATCACGTTGCAATTCAGCCTCGATATCAGTCTCGACGTGGCCGAGCAGGAGGTGCAGGCGGCGATCAATGCAGCCGGCAACCTGCTGCCCTCGGATCTGCCGGCGCCGCCGATCTACGCCAAGGTCAACCCGGCCGACGCCCCGGTGCTGACCTTGGCGCTGACCTCGAAAACACTGCCGATGACCGAGGTCGAAGACCTGGCCGATACCCGGTTGGCGATGAAAATTTCGCAATTGCCGGGGGTCGGGCTGGTCAGTCTCGCCGGTGGCAACCGTCCGGCGGTGCGGATCCAGGCGAACAATCTGCAGCTGGCTGCTTACGGCCTCAACATCGACGATCTGCGCACCACCCTTGCCAACGCCAATGTCAACCAGCCCAAGGGAAATTTCGACGGCCCTGCCCAATCTTATACGATCAACGCCAACGACCAGATCCAGAAAGCCAGTGAATACAACGATCTTGTGATCGCTTACCGCAATAACGCGCCCGTCAAATTGTCGGATGTAGCGCAGGCGAAAGAGGCGCCCGAAAACACGAAACTGGCGGCATGGGTCGACAACGACCCGGCGATTGTTATGAATATTCAGCGCCAGCCGGGCGCCAACGTGATCTCGGTGGTCG
>JAJPIH010000349.1 GCA_021324875.1 Alphaproteobacteria bacterium | reverse complement strand
CCGTGATCGCGCGGTTCGACATCGTGCCGCTGGCCGCTTTTGCCGGGCTGATGATCGGCGCGGCGGTCAGCGATGTTCGCCGGCTGCTGATCCCCAACCGGCTGGTCGTGGCGCTCGCGCTGCTGTGGCCGCTGCACGCCGCCGCCCGCGGCCCTACCGCCGCGGCGCTGGCCGCCACGCTGATCGGCGCCGTCCTGGTTTTCGCCCTCGGGGCGGCGCTGTTTGCCCGCGGGCTCATTGGCGGCGGCGATGTCAAGCTGTTGGCCGCGGCCAGCCTGTGGGCCGGAGCGACGGCGGTGCCGATGCTGTTGGCGCTGACCGCGCTGTTCGGCGGGGTCGTGGCGGCGGCATTTCTGACCCCGCTGGCTCGCCTCGGCGCGGCCCGCCGCGGTACGGCCGGCACCCTCGCCGGCGGCCAAACCCCGATCCCCTACGGGGTTGCGATCGCCGCCGCCGCGCTCTTGACCATTTTCGCGCCAGCAGCGGGCTGAGCCGGCGGCATGCGTGGGCGCAACATCGTGCTGTTTCTGGTCGCGGTCTTGCTGGCCGGCGGCACCGCGGCGCTGGTGCGCTCATCGCTGAACCACCGCCCGCCTCCGGGCGCGGCCGCCACGCCGGCGCCGCCCGCGCCGCCGCAAAAACAGATCCTGGTTGCCGCCGTGCCGATCGCCCGCGGCCAGATTCTGCGGCCGATCGACCTCGCCTGGCGGCCCTGGCCGGCGGCGGCGATCGGCGCGGAATTCATTGTCGCCGGCCCCCGGCGCGCCCAAGCCCTTGGCCGGATCGGTGGCGCGCGAGCCATTTGTCGCCGGCGAGCCGATTATCAAAGGCAAAATCGTGGCACCCGGCGAGCGCGGCTTTCTCGCCGCGGTCTTGGCGCCGGGCATGCGCGCCGTCTCGATCGCGGTCACCCAGACCTCCGATGTGTCCGGCTTTGTCCTGCCGGGCGACCGGGTTGACGTGCTGATCACCCTCGCTTTGCCCGCCGACGGCAATAATGGCGGCGGTTACGCCCACAAGGCGGCGCAAACGGTGCTGCGCGACATCCGGGTCATCGCCATCGACCAGTCACTCGAGGCCAGGGAAGGGCACCCGGTATTGGCCCGCACCGTGACCCTTGAGGTGACCCCAAAGCAGAGCGAGATCGTCACCCTCGCCGACGAGCTCGGCAAGGTCTCGCTGAGCCTGCGCAGCCTCGTCGCCGGCGCCGCGCCCGCGCCGATCGCGGATGGCGGCGGCGATCTCACGACCGTCGCGTGGCGCGCCGACGCGGCGACAGGGCCAGGCCATAACTACACGCTCGACAGCAACTACACGCTCGACAGCGAGCTGAGCCCGCTGATCCCGGGGCCAAATTCTGTTAATCATAACTTTCGCGATGGTAAAGTAACGATATTGCGCGGAAATGGCAATTCTGGCACATCTGCCGGATCGCCATCGGGGGGTTGAGGGTCGCCATGCCCGCATCGAAATGCCTTGCTCTTGCCATAACCGCAATGGCGATAGGGCTCGCCGCGCTCGCTTTTCCGGCGCGCATCGCCGCCGCACCCGCCCGCGGCCGGCCGGTCCCGGCGGCCACCGCCCGGCTCATTCCGGCAACCGGGCAGCCGATCGCACTCACGGTCAACCAAGGCACCCTGGTGCGTCTGGCGCGTCCCGCCAGCACCGTGTTTGTCGCCGACCCCGACATTGCCGACGTCCAGGTCAAATCGCCCGAACTCGTCTACATCACCGCGAAATCGCCGGGGACGACCGTTATCTATGCGGTCGACGCCGCCAACAATGTGCTGCTCAACGCCCCGGTCAGGGTCGGGTTCGATGTTTCGGGATTGCGTCGTTCATTGCAGCAGGTGGCGCCCGGAGCGGCGATCGCGACCGACACCGCCGGCGCCGATCTGGTGCTGACCGGTATGGTCGCCGATGCCGGCCAGGCGGAAAAGGCGCAGGCGCTTGCCGCCGCGGTCGCCGCCCAGGTCAAGGGCGGCAAGGTCATCAACCGGCTGACGGTCGCCACCCCGAACCAGGTCAATCTCCGGGTCAAGATTGCCGAGGTCGACCGCAACATTGTGAAAGAGCTTGGCATCAATTGGGAGAATGTTCCGTCGGTCAGCAATTCGGTGACGTTCTCGACCAGCAACGGGGTGACAACGCCAGCAACCACCGTCTTCGAGATCGGCAAAGACGTCGCCGGAGCCGTCCAAGCCACAATCTCCGCCCTGGCGACCGAGGGCCTGATAACCCTGCTGGCGGAACCCAATCTGACCACCGTCAATGGACAAACCGCGAGCTTTCTCGCCGGCGGCCAGATACCGTATGAGGTGGCACAACCAGGCGGTGTCGCTGGCTCCGCCATCTACACGATACAATGGCAACCTTACGGTGTGCAGTTGGCGTTCACGCCAACGATTGTGGATGCCAATCACCTGAGCCTGAAGGTGGCACCTGCAGTCAGCGAATTGGACTACGCACACGCCGTCACAATCAACAACGTGCTCGAGCCCGCTCTGACCATCCGGCAAGCCACGACCACGGTTGAGCTCGCCAGCGGGCAGAGCTTAGCGCTCGCCGGCCTGTTGTTGCACGACACGTCGCAGGACATCTCCAAGGTCCCCTGGCTCGGCGACATTCCGGTCCTGGGCGCACTGTTTCGTTCAAACAGTTTTAACAACAACGAAAGCGAACTGGTCGTCATCGTCACGCCCTATCTGGTGCGACCGCCAGCGGTCGCGGCGGCGGCGCCGACCGACGGGTTCGAGGCGCCGCACGACGCCCAGCAGGTCCTGTTTGGCGACACTTGGCGGCGCGGCCTGCCCGCGCCCGCGCGCGGAGCGGTCGGCGCCGGCGGTGGCGGGCTGATCGGCCCGGCCGGTTTCCGGCTCGATTGAAGGGGCGGGCCATGCTGCGTTGCGCCTATCCTTTTGCCGCCCTCTCCGTCGCGCTGGCCGCTTGCGCGCCGGGCGCGGCCGAATACACCAAGGCCGAGGCGCCGAACCGATTGCAGGTCGAGGGTGCGGCCAGCACCGTCGAGATCGCCTTCGCCCCCGGTTCGGCGCGACTGTCCGCGGCCGATGCCGCTCGGCTCGACCGTTTGCTCGGGGCCGGAGCCATCCGCCCGGCCGACCGGGTCGGCGTCGCTGCCGCCGGCGCGCCGGCGCTGGCGGCCGCGCGCGCAGCCGCGGTCAAGGCGGCACTGCTGCGCTGGGGGATTGTCGCCGAGGCGCAGTCTTTGCCGGCGGTGCCACCCAACCGCGCCGTTGTGACGATCGGCCGTTACGCCGTTGCCCTGCCGCCCTGCCCCAATTGGAGCGAGCCGCGCGCCAACGATTTCACCAACGCGCCGACGAGCAATTTCGGCTGCGCCACGGCGGTCAATCTCGGGCTGATGGTGGCCAGCCCCGGCGATCTCGTCGGCGGCCGCGAGCTGGCGCCGGCCGATGGGCAACCGGCGGCGGCCGCGGTCGACCGCTACCTGACCGACCAGGTGCCGCTGCCATCGCTGGCCGCAATCGGCCCGATTCAGGCGCCCGCCTACAACGCTCCACCGCCGGCGCCGCCCCCGGCGACGACAGCCGCAACGCCGTGAGAGCCGCGCGCGAGCCAGCCGCCAAGGCGGCACGCAAGGGCATCCTCGCGGTCATGCGCGACCTCGCGACGCTCGACCGGTTGCAGGGGGTCATTCGCGAATTGCAGCTCGACGACGAGCTGGCCGTCACCGACACCGTCGATGCGGCGTTGCGGCGCATCCGCGGCGGGCTTGCACCCCGGGTCGCACTGATCGACATCGCCGAGGCGACCGCGCCGATCACTGAAATCGGCGCAGCCCGGGCCGCTGGCGGCCCCGAACTCGCCTTGGTGGCGCTCGGCACGGTCAACGATGTCGGTCTTTACCGCGACCTCGTCGCCGCCGGCGCCGACGATTACATCGTCAAGCCGCCGGCACGCGACGTGCTCGCCGCCTTTCTCGACCCGCAGGCGCAGGGCGGCGCGCGCGGCGTCGATGCCGGGCTCGGGCCGGTCGTGGTTTTTGTCGGCAGTCGCGGCGGGGTCGGGGCCACGACACTGGCGGTCGGCTGCGCCTGGTTGGTGGCTGAAGAATTCGGCGAACGCACCGCCCTGCTCGACCTTGACCTGCATTTTGGAACGGTTGCGCTCAAGCTCGATACCGAGCCGGGGAGCGGATTGTGCGAAGCGCTCGAGCAACCGGCGCGCATCGACAGCCTGTTCATCGAGCGCGCCATGGTCAAGGTGACCGACAATTTGCGCATCCTCGCCGCCGAGGCCTCGGCCTCGGAGCATCTGATCGTCGATGCCGGCGCCATCGACATGCTGCTCTACGAGTTGCGGCGAAAGTTCCGGCGGGTCATCGTCGATCTGCCGCGCGCCGCCTCGCCGATGCAGCGTGTGGTTCTGGCCGCGGCGAGCCATGCGGTCGTGGTTGGCGAGCGCAGCCTCGCCGGATTGCGTGACACGATCCGCCTGCAAACCCTGATCCGCGAACAGGCCCCGCAAGCGCAACTGTGGCTGATCGAAGCCGGGGCGAGTGGTCACCGCGCCCAGATCGGCCGAACCGAATTCGAAAAGGGCCTGGGCAAACCCTTCGATCTGACGGTGTCGTTCGACCCGAAGGCGGCAGCGGCGGCGATCAATAACGGTCAGGCATTGCCGATCGCGGCGGCAAAGAGCCCGGTCGTGCGCGAACTGCGTCAGCTGGCGACAAAACTGGTCGGGGATGCGGCCGCGCCGCGGCGAAAATTCTCGTTGGCGTCATTATGGTAGCGTGTTTATGGTCGCGTTTCTGAAACGGAGCGAGCCGGAGCCCTCGCTCGATGCCCGCATCGCCGGGCTTGCCGCCCGACGAGCAGCACCGCCGCCGCCGCCAGCGGCTGTCAAGACCGTCCCGCCCGCCGAAATCGAGCCGGTTTCGCATGAGGACCGGCTGCTTGCCGCCCGCGAGCAGCTGTTGGAACGGCTGCAGACCGAGATCCGCCCCGAACGGCGCTTGCTGTTGAGCCGCGGCGAACTCGCCAGGCTTGTCGACGCGGCGGGGCAGACAGCTCTGCACCGCCACGGCATTGACGCCAACCCGCTGGAGCGGCGCGACCTCGTGACGTGGCTGTTGCAGGCGCTGCTGACCCCGACCGGGCTGCAGCCCGAAACCGACCCCGACGCGGCGCAGCGACGCCCCCGCCGAACCGTCATCGAGACGGCCAAGGCGCAGATCCAACCGTTGGTGCTCGAACATATGGACATCGCCGCCGCGGCCGACATGCCACGCGCCGCGTTCGAGGCACAGCTGGCCGGCTGGGTTCAAGAGCTGCTGATCGAGAACAAGATCCAGCTCAATTTCCCCGAACAGCGCGAACTCGTGCAGTCGCTGGTCGCCGACATGCTCGGCCTCGGCCCGATCGAACCGCTGATCGAGGATGAGAGCGTGACCGACATCATGGTCAACGGCGCCCGGCAGGTTTATGTCGAACGCCGCGGCAAGCTCGAACTGACCGACATCACCTTTCGCGACGACCAGCACGTCATGAATGTGGCGACCAAGATTGTCGCGCGCATCGGGCGTCGGGTCGACGAGTCGAGCCCGTTGGTCGACGCTCGCCTGGCCGATGGCAGCCGGGTCAACATCATCATCCCGCCGCTGGCGATCGATGGCCCGTCGATTTCGATCCGCAAATTTTCGAAAAAGACCATCACCCTCGACACGATGGCGCAGCAGGGCAACATCTCGCCGGAGATGGCGACGCTGCTGAAAATCGCCGCGCGCTGCCGGCTCAATATCCTGATTTCGGGTGGCACCGGCTCAGGCAAGACGACGCTGTTGAACGCGCTGTCGCGCATGATCGACGCCGCCGAACGCACGGTGACGATCGAGGACGCCGCCGAACTGCAATTGCAGCAGCCACATGTCGTGCGGCTCGAGACGCGTCCGCCCAATCTCGAGGGCGGCGGCGAGATCACCATGCGCGACCTGTTGCGCAATGCGCTGCGCATGCGCCCCGACCGCATCATTCTCGGCGAGATCCGCGGCGCGGAAGCGCTCGATGTGCTGCAGGCGATGAACACCGGCCATGACGGGTCGATGACCACGATCCATGCCAACCGCCCGCGAGAAGCGCTGACCCGACTGGAAAACATGGTCGGCATGACCGGGATCAACCTGCCCTCACATGCGGTGCGCACTCAGATTGCCGCCGCGGTCAACCTGATTGCCCAGGTCGCCCGTATGCGCGACGGCGTAAGGCGCGTCATCGAAATCGTCGAAATTGTCGGTATGGAGGGCGACGTCATCACCACTCAGGAATTGTTCAGTTACGAATACCAGGGTGAAACCGCCGATGGACGATTGCGCGGTGTCTTCAAGTCGAGCGGGCTGAGGCCGCATTTTCTGCCGCGCGACGAATATTACGGGCTCGACCGCCCGTTGCTCGAGATCATTTGACCGGGCGGCACCGCCGCAACCACTGGCGCGGCGCTTCTGCGCATCCCCGGTCGAGAGCGGGAGGCCAATGACACTCGATCCCGCCGAGGTTTTGGCGCTGCTGGCGATCGTCGGCAGTCTCGAACTGGTTCTTGCCGCCGCCGTCATGCTCAACCGGATGGCCAACCGCCGCTTCAGAAGACGTCTGCGGGCCATTTACGAGCGGGCGGCGGGCACCGCCGCGGCAGGCGCGGTAAATATGCGGCGATCCCTGACCCGGACCACCAGCCCGACGCCCACAATCGATCGCGTCGCGCGCCGCTGGTTGCCGCGTCGCGAACGCCTCGCCACTCGGCTGGCGCGGACCGGGCGCAATATCAGCATCGGGCAATATGCGCTGACCAGCATCGCCATCGCCCTGGTCGGCGCATCGGCGGTCACCGTGCTGACGCCGCTCGGACCGATAACGAGCACATTGATCGGCTTATGCGCCGGTCTCGCACTGCCCCACATCGTCATTGGCCGGCTCGGCAAGCGCCGGGTCGCCGCCTTTATCGATTTGTTTCCGGAAGCGATCGATCTGATGGTGCGCGCGCTGCGCTCGGGGCTGCCGGTCAGCGAAGCGATCATTGACGCTGGCCGTGAAATTCCCGATCCGGCGGGCTGCGAATTGCGCCTGGTCGAAAGCGGAATGCGTCTGGGCCGCGATCTCGAGGCGCTGTTGTGGGACATTGCCAAACGCATTGACGCGACCGAATTCCGGTTTTTCATCATCGCGATGAGCGTGCAACGCGAAACCGGCGGCAATCTTGCCGAGGCGCTTGCCAATCTTGCCGATGCGCTGCGCCGTCGCCGACAGATGCGGGCCAAGGTGCGAGCCATGTCGAGCGAGACGCGCGCGACAACGATGATCCTTGGCGGCCTGCCAATCGTCGTGATCGGCCTGCTCGCCTTGACCTCGCCCGATTATCTGAGACCGCTTTTTTACGATAAGCGCGGCTATTTTCTCGATGCGCTTGCCATCGGAATGCTGATCACCGGCATCTCGGTCATGAACCGCATGGCCAAATTCGAGATATGAACGCGATCACCGCGGGCGATCTGGACATCGGCCGGTGGCTGCCGTCGGGTGTCGGCACAAACGACGTGATTGCCGGCCTGGCGGCGTTGGCGGTCCTGACCGCAATCCTGGCGATGTGGCAGACTTTGCGGCCCAAGGACCGGGTCGAGCGACGCCTCGAGCAGATCGCCGAGCGGCGCGAGACCATGCGGCGCGAGGCCTTGTCGATGCGTGCGCGTCGGCAATCGCTGCGCCCGGTCAGCCTGATGCGGGCCGCCGTCGCTCGCCTTGATCTGCTGCGCTCGCAGCACGCCGCCGAAGCCCGCATAGAATTGGCGCGCGCCGGGATCCGTTCGCCGGATGCGATGGTCGCCTATCTGTTCGGCCGCTTGGCGTTGCCCCCGCTGCTGGCGCTGATCGCCGTGGCCTACGCCTCGCTGCTGCCGCTGCCGGGGGCGCTGCGCTTTGCGCCGGCCGCCGCTGCGGCGGGGCTGGGATTTTACGCGCCAAAAATCTACCTGGCGAATGTCGCCTCCCGACGCTCGCATAAGCTGCGCCTGGCCGTGCCCGACAGTCTCGATTTGATGGTCATCTGCGCCGAGGCCGGGCTCAGCCTTGATGCGACTTTGGTGCGCGTGTCGCGCGAACTCGCCGCCACCTATCCGGAATTCGCCGAAGAACTTGCCATTACCGCGGCGGAATTGACCTTCCTACCCGACCGCAAGCTGGCGTTCGACAACCTCAACACCCGTACCGATTCGCCGCCCATCCGCGCCATTGTCAACACATTACAGCAGACGGCGAAGTTTGGCACGCCGCTGGCCCATTCGCTGCGCGTCCTGTCGGCCGAGTCGCGGGCGGCTCGCCTGACCCGGGCCGAAGAAAAAGCGGCCAAGTTGCCGGCGATGCTGACCGTGCCGATGATCGTTTTCATTCTGCCGACCTTGTTTATCGTGCTGTTGGGACCGGTCGCGATCAGCGTCATGGATTTATTCGGCAGACACTGATCGCACGGATCAGCGGCCGTCTGCCGATCCAAGCGTCAAGACGAATTCGGCCGCGGTGCGATCAACCCGGCCGAGCGCACGGCCCGGTCGCGCGCCTCGGGCGTCATCGCCCGCAGCGTCTGGTAATAGGCGAGATTGTGCTCGACCGCGGCCTCGTCGAGGTCGAGCCGGCCGAGCCGGGCGGCCTCGGCAAGACTGCCGCCAAGACCGTAGATCAGCGCCAGGGTCTGCCGCTCCTGGGCGGTGCCCGAGGGCGCCAGGGCGAGCGGTTGAAGCATCGCGATCGCGGCCGGGCAATTGCCGCTCAAGGCCAGCGACAATGCGAGGTCGACCGTCAGCGCCGGATCGTTGGGGGCCTGCTTCAGACCCTGATTATAATAGGACTGGGCCTGCTGATGGCGTCCCTCGACGTCTTCGACGACACCGAGAAGGACCAGCAGCTTGGGGTCGTTCGGGTGCAGCGCCGCGGCGCGGCCGAGCGGCGCCAGCGCCAATTCCGGACGGCCAGTCTCGAGATATGCCCGCGCCAGCCCTTGCAAGGCGGGCCGATCTTCACCATCGCGGGCCAGCGCTGAATTGTAGGCGACAATCGCCTGGTTGACCTCGCCCAGCGCGAGCAGGGTATCGCCGCTGGCGACGAACGGCTCGGGATTTTGCGGCGCGACTTCGGCGGCGCGCCGGAACACCGACAGGGCGTTGCTGTAATCGCCGCCAGCCCGCGCCGCCTCGCCAATGCGCATCAGCGCCGCATAAGATGGCGTTACACCGCCCCCGTCGCGACCATTGACGCTGAGCGGGTCGAAATGGACCGGAACCGGCTGACAACCGCCGACGGTCAAAACCGCCCCGGCAAACGCCGCCAACAGGCGTTTGCCAACTCTGCGGTCAGGCGTGGCACCCAACTCATTCATACCGGTACCGCCGCGCGAATTCAGCTAAGCGCGGATAGCCGGCAACCGTCAATTAACCGTCCCGGCGGTCAATAATGCTCCCTGCTCGCCGGCGCGAGACCGGATTGGCGCGGCGCCGACCCGCGAATCGGGATCAGTCGGCCGCCGCCGAGCGGTCTTTGGCGGCGATCGCGTTCTCGAGCGCCGCCAGCGCCGCCTCGGCCCGGCTCGCATCGGGTCCGCCGGCCTGGGCCATATCGGGCCGCCCGCCGCCGCCCTTGCCGCCCAGCGCGGCGGCGCCGATGCGCACAAGTTCGACCGCATCGAAGCGCCCGACCAGATCGTCGGTCACGCCGACAGCGAGTGTCGCCTTGCCGCCGGCGCGCGAGACGACCGCGACGATCCCCGCCCCGATGCGTTGTTTGAGTTCGTCGACCAGCGATTTGAGCTCGCGCCCCGGCACATCGTCGACAACCCGCCGGTCGAAGGCGACCGCGCCGACCTGCTTGACGCTGGTCTTGGTCGCCGGTCCGGCGCTGGCCAGCGCCCGCCGCGCTTCGCTCAACTCGCGTTCGAGCCGACGGCGTTCCTCGACCAGTGAAATAATGCGCGCCGGCAGTTCGGCGGGGCTGGTGCGCAGCGCCGCCGCCGCCTGGCGCAACCACCCTTCCTCTTCGCCGAGATAAGCCTCGGCGGCCGCCCCTGTCAGCGCCTCGATGCGGCGCACGCCGGAAGCGATGGCGGTTTCAGAGACGATCTTGAACAGACCGATATCGCCGGTGCGCCGTACATGGGTGCCGCCGCACAGCTCGACCGAGAACGGCCGGCCCTCGCCGTCGCGCGCGCCGCCCATCGACACGACGCGCACTTCATCGCCGTATTTTTCGCCGAACAGCGCCAAGGCCCCTTCCGCGACGGCGCGCTCCGGGCTCAGCAATCGCGTGCCGACCTCGGCATTGATGCGGATGCGCTCGTTGACCTCGGCCTCGATCGCCTGGATATCCGCCTCGCTGAGCGGCTTGGGATGGCTGAAATCAAAGCGCAGCCGGTCGGGCGCGACCAGCGAGCCTTTTTGCGTTACATGCGGACCAAGTCGTCGGCGCAGCGCTTCATGCAACAGATGCGTCACCGAATGGTTGGCGCGCAGCCGCCGCCGGCGGGCGGAATCGACGCGCAGCTCGACGGCCTCGCCCTCTTTCAGCGTGCCGCGGGTCAGCCGCCCCAGATGGACATGCAGATCGCCCGCCTTTTTGACCGTGTCTTCGACCGCGAATTCGGCGCCGGCGGCCGAGAACATGACGCCGGTGTCGCCGACCTGACCCCCCGACCCGGCGTAAAACGGGGTCTGGTTGACGATCACCGCAACCCGGTCGCCGCTGCCGGCTTCGCCGACCCGCACCCCGTCGCGCAGGATCGCCAGCACGACGCCCTCGGCGGTTTCGGTCTCGTAACCCAGAAATTCGGTCGCCCCCAGATCCTCGCGCAGCCCGAACCACACCGTCTCGGCCGCAGCCTCACCCGAGCCCACCCAGTTCTTGCGCGCCTCTTCGCGCTGATGCGCCATCGCCTTTTCGAACCCCGCCACCTCGACCTTGCGACCCTGCGCGCGCAGCACATCCTCGGTGAGGTCGAGCGGGAAACCGAAGGTGTCGTAAAGCCGAAACGCGGTCTCGCCGGGCAGCGGCTGGCCCGGGCCGAGCTGTGCGGTCTCTTCTTCCAGCAACCGCAGACCGCGGTCGAGGGTCTGCTTGAAGTTCGTTTCTTCAAGCTTCAGGGTTTCGGCGATCAGCGGCTGGGCGCGCACCAATTCGGGGTAGGCCCCGCCCATCTGCTGCACCAACACCGGCACCAGCCGCCACAGCAGCGGCTCTTTGCTGCCGAGCATATGGGCGTGGCGCATGGCCCGCCGCATGATCCGCCGCAGCACATAACCGCGCCCCTCCTTGCTCGGCAACACCCCGTCGGCGATCAGAAACGCCGAGGCCCGCAGATGGTCGGCGATGACCCGGTGCGAGACGGCGTGCGCGCCGTCGGCGGCGACCCCGGAGGCTTCGGCCGAGGCCAGGATCAGGCTACGGAACAAATCGATATCGTAATTGTCGTGCTTGCCCTGCAGCACCGCGGCGATGCGCTCGAGGCCCATGCCGGTGTCGATCGACGGGCGCGGGAGCACCACGCGCTCTCCCGAGGCGAGCTGTTCATATTGCATAAAGACGAGGTTCCAGATTTCGACAAAGCGATCGCCATCGGCCTCGGCACTGCCCGGCGGTCCGCCCGCGATCTCCGGGCCATGGTCCCAAAATATCTCCGAGCACGGTCCGCACGGCCCGACATCGCCCATGGCCCAGAAATTGTCGGCGGTCGCGATGCGGATGATGCGCGCCTCCGGGAGACCGGCGATCTTGGCCCATAACCGCGCCGCCTCTTCGTCCTCGGCATAGACCGTGACCAGGAGCCGGTCCTTCGGCAACCCGAACTCGCGGGTGATCAGCGTCCAGGCCAATTCGATCGCCCGGTCCTTGAAGTAATCGCCAAAGGAGAAATTGCCCAGCATCTCGAAAAACGTATGATGCCGTGCGGTATAGCCGACGTTTTCGAGATCATTGTGCTTGCAGCCGGCGCGCACGCATTTCTGGGCGGTGGTGGCGCGCTGATAGGGACGCTTTTCAACGCCGGTAAAGACGTTTTTGAACTGCACCATTCCGACGTTGGTGAACAGCAGGGTCGGGTCGTTGCGCGGCACCAGCGGGCTCGACGGCACGATCTCATGATCGTTGCGGCCAAAATAGTCGAGAAAAGCGGTGCGGATGTCGTTGGTCGTATTCATGCTCAGAGATTGTGGCGTTGCGCCGGCTTGTTGCAAGAGGCCAGTTCGCACAGCGGCTGCGATGCGGACCGCGACAGCGGCGGCGTACCGCCCGGCAAGCGACGGCAGGCCGCAGACCGCCGGGCAAAGCGGGCTATCGGAGATAGTCGGTGCCGCCGAGGCGGCGCGGCCAGGTCGCGCGCTGGGGTGTGGCGATCCCCGGCTGGCATCCTCCCGCCCGGCGCCACAGGCAAAACGACAGCTGCGACCGCCCTTGCGGGTCAAAATCGCCGCCGAAGCAGGCGAGGCGGCGGAAGCGCTTGTCGGGCACCGGCGCACCCGCCTTGGTGACGAGCAGATTGAAGCCCGCGGCCTCGCGCGCAAGCCTGGCAGGGTCGGTCTCGTATAGCGGAATTTGGGGAGGCAGCGCCGACGCCCCGAGGCTGGCGTGCACGCCTTTCCGGTAAAAGGCGCAGCCGCACAGTCCGGGGGCTGTGGCGGCTGCATGAAAGGCGCTGATAGCACCGCGAAAGCGGCTCCACGGCACGCTGAACATGGCGGAATGGCCGATCGTCAGCGAGACCGCAGCCCATAGCGCGATCGCGATGGCCGTGCCCGCGGGCAGCGCTCGCGGCGTGGCCAGACCTCGGACCAGCTCGGCGGTGCCCAGCCCGGCCAAGGTCAACAGCAGCGGCAGAGCCGGATAAATGAAGCGGTATTCCTTGTGCGCGACCAGCGAATGGGTGAGAAGGATCGCGCCGACCACCGCCAGGAGGCCGGGCGCCCGTCGCGCGCCGATCGCGACGAGCGCGATAATCGGCGGAAATGCCGCACCCCAGATCGCCGCCAACAGGCCCGGATAAAAATACCAGGGCCGCCGCCCGTAATCGTCGCTGATCTGGCGCACCGCGTTCAGATAAAAATTGAGCCAGACCGACTGGAACGGCTTCCCCAAAGTGAGCCAATCGAGCACGCCGAGCAGGAGCAGCGGCAAGGCGGCGCCGGCCAGGTAACGCCGCCAGCGGTCTGTGGACCCGCCGCACCCGGCCCAGGCCAAAACCACGACCACCGGCGCCAGTTGGAAGCGCAGCGCGACCGCCGCTCCGGCGAGGCATCCGGCCGCCCGCAGGCGCATGGCACCCGCCCGCTCCCCATCCACAAGCGCGAGGTAGACCGCGCCCGCCAGCACATCGCCGGCGATGACCTCGTTGAAGGTGTGCGGGGCGAGGTAGACGAGATCGACCCAGAGCGCGAGGACCGCGCCGACGACCAACCCGCCCGGGCGGCCGAACCAGCGCTCGCCCCAGAAATAGCCGCACCCGACCGGAATGCAGGCCGCCGCGACCATGAACAGCCCGACCGGCAAATTGATCAGCCGCGGGTCGGGGCCGAGCCAGCGGCCAAGCCACATCAGCGCCGCGACAATCCCGGGAAACAGCCATGAGCGGATGCCGACCTGCCATTCCCAGGGCATCACCCCGGTGCCGAACACCAGGCGGTGAGCCGGCTCCATGACCTGATAAATCTCGTCCAGCCACACGACGTTCGGCAGCAGCAGATAAACGGCAAGCCGGATTGCCGCGCCGGCGCCGACCAACAGCGCAAGGTCGAGCGCGGTCCTGGACACTGTCGTCCGGCGGATCCCGACCGTGGCGGCAGAAACGGCGGCGGCATGGGTGCGGGCACTCATCCGCAAACCGGGGATGAGCTGATCGCCCGCAGCGAGCCGCAGGGATGGGTTATCCTTCTGCCGCGACGCGCGGAACCGGCAGCAGGGCCGGTGGGCGGACGAGGTGTCGCACATTCTCGCGCCTGGCACTCCACCCGGCGCCAGCGGCGGCCGGTGAGATCGGCCCAAGGCAGCGCCCTGCCCAATTCGGCGGCCCGAAGGCGCCCGCGACGACCGGCCTTGGCGAGGAAGTGACCGGCACGTCGCCGCGGTGGTGATCGCACAGCCCGGTGCCGGCCTCCGTCACAACGGTCTCGCGGCACAAAATGGGAGATGCACGCCAGTCGGCGGGAGCCATTCGGACCTGGGTCGCGGCTTGAGCAAAGCAATCGTCGCAGCCTATAAGCAAACCGGTTAGCAAAGGTTAAAGCTGAGGCCACGCGCGTGCTTTGCCGTCGTTAACCGATTTTTATGCAATCTCCATTAGTTTTGCCTCAACGGTCACGGAGGCACTGCTGCGCCAATCAATTTACCGACTTTTGGTCCCAGGTGCAGCAGTCCTGCTTTATATCCTGTCATCTATATTATGGTTGTCAGGGAAGTATCTCACTTATTTTGAGATTTTGCGGTTATTTGCATTCGAACCGTTTGGCGCTCCATTTCTCGACATCCATGGTGTGCTCTCCGCCGCCGAGTGCCACCGGCTCGGAATCGACGTCTATGCGATCAATCCGTGCGATCTGCTCTGGCGGGTCCACGCCTATTCGCCATTGTGGCTACGGCTTGTTCCCGCCTGGCTCGGGACCCGCGACACGCCGGAGCTTGGGCTCGTTCTCGATCTCGCCTTTATTTATTCGCTGAGTTTTCTCTGCCGGCCGACACGCATAGGCGAAGTGGTCGCTCTCGCCCTGACGGCGCTGTCGCCGATGACCGTTTACGCCCTCGAACGGGCCAATAACGACCTGCTTATATTTCTGTTGATCCTTTGCGGCTGCGGGCTCTTGCAGCTTCGTCGAGCATTTCGGTTTGCGGGATATTTTCTGTTTCTGTTCGCGGGGCTGCTCAAATATTATCCACTGATCCTGCTGGTGCTGGTATTGCGGGAGCGGCGGCGCGATGCAATCGCCTTGGCGTTTGCCGCTTTGGTCATTCTCGGGCTCGCCGTGCTCGGCTTCAGCGCCGAGATCGGCCCGGCGCTGGCAGACATCCCCAAGCAGTCTTATTTTGCCGGTCCATTTGCGGCCGTGAACCTGCCTCTCGGATTTGCTCAATTGCTGACCGCGCCGCGATGCTGCGCTTCAGTTGACCATTTGCCGGCCGCAGCTGGCGCATTGCTGTGCGCATTGGCGGTCATGGTGGTTGCGCGGATCGGGCGTTCGCTGCGCGTCCTCGGCGCGGGCGTCAATTGGCATGGCTTTGAGGCGGATTGCCTCGCGGTCGGCGCATTGCTGCTGACCGGCTGCTTTTTCGCCGGACAGAATGTCGAGTACCGCGGCATCTATTTCGTGCTGGTGATGCCCGGCCTCGTTGATCTGCGGCGCCGCACTGTCGATCCGAGGCTGCGAGGCTTTCTGGCAATGACGATGGTGGGGGTGCTGATCGTCGCCTGGGCGGAGGTCCTGCGCCGCATCGCCTATTTTGGCCTTGCCCCATGGCTCAGCCACGCGGTTTGGATCCGCGCGTCGTTCCTGTGCTGGTTTGGGCGTGAACTCCTCTGGTGGTGGCTCATCGCCGGTCTTGCCGCGCTCGCGCTCGCCTATCTGCGGCAACTGCCGCTGGTCGCCGCAGCGGCCGGGCGGCTGGCGCAACCCGGACGATCAGCGCCGCCGCTTTCGCGCCGGCAGCCTGGTTGAGAGGCGATCGCGGCCGCTCAACGCAGCCGGGCCGCGACCGCCGGCAGCGCCGCGATGTCGATCCCGTGACGCGCCGCCTCGGCCACCAAGGCCAACGGATCGGCGCCGTCGCGCAACCGGCTTAGCGCCCACAGCAGGCTCGACCGTGTGCCGCTGCGGCAATGGGCGACGATCGGCCGCGCCGATGTGGCCAGCGCCGCCGCAAACGCCTCGACATCGTCGCGATTAAGGCTCGCCGCGGTCACCGGGATATGGTGGTAGGCGATCCCGTGCGCGGCGGCGAGCCGGCGCGCTTCGGCGGCCGGCAGCTGGCCTGCGTCCTCGCCGTCCGGCCGGTTGTTGATGATGGTTTTGACCCCGGCCGCCGCCAGCGCCTCGATATCGTCCTTGTCGAGGGCGCCGGTGACGCTCAGCTCCGGTGCCAAAGGAATAAGCTCGGCAGGCATGCCTCACCTCCGCGACCAAAGGCGTGCAGAGTTGCAGCCGCGAAGGCGGGCGTCACGCAAAAAAGATCAGGCGGCAAATTGCGGGCGCTGCATCAGGTCGCCGGCGCGGATCCAGAAGCGTTCGAGACGGCGCAGGGTGACCGCGGCGGCGCGCAGATCGTCGGCGCCGACCAGGGATTGCCCGAGCATCTCGGCGTGGCGACGGTGCATCGCGCTCAAAATCTCGCGCAACTTGATCCCCTTTTCGGTAAGACGAACATGCACCGAACGGCGGTCATGGGCCGATCGCTGCTGCACGAGATAGCCGTTCTCGACCATCTTTTTGACATTGTAAGAGACGTTGGAGCCGAGATAGCAGCCGCGCAAGGTCAGCTCGCCGACGGTCATCTCCGCTTCTCCGATATTGAACAGCATCATGCCCTGGACGTTGTTGATGTCGTGGATGCCGAGCCCTTCCAATTCGAGTTTGACGACTTCAAGAAAGTGACGGTGCAGGCGCTCGATCAGCGCGATCACGTCGAGATAATGGTTATCCATCGGGCCCTCGCTTGTCGGCGGTCCCGCTCACCCTAATCGCAGTCGGGTTAATCTTTCGTTTCAAATTTTAGTGTCTGATTTGGCGATAAAACGATAGATCGCCGAGAAATCGAGGGCGCCGCCGCTGCTATCGACAAACAGCTGGTAGAGGGCCGCCGCCGCCGCCCCGAGCGGCGTGGGGGCGGCCGCCGCACCCGCCGCCTGCTGCGCCAGCCGCAAATCCTTGAGCATCATCGCGGCGGTAAAGCCCGGGGCGTAATCGCGGTTGGCGGGCGAGGACGGCACCGGCCCCGGCACCGGGCAATAGCCGGTCAGCGCCCAGCATTGGCCGGTCGATTGGCTGACCACATCGAACAGGGTCTGCGGCGCGAGCCCGAGCTTTTGTCCCAGGGTCAATGCCTCGCACACCCCGATCATCGAGATCGCCAGCAGCATGTTGTTGCAGATCTTGACGACCTGACCATTGCCGGCGGGACCGGTGTGGACAATCGTGCGGCCCATCGCGGACAGCACCGGTTTGGCGCGGTCGAAGGCGTGCGCCTCGCCGCCCACCATGAATGTCAGCGTCGCCGCCGCCGCCCCGGCGGTACCGCCCGACACCGGCGCGTCGAGCATATCGAACCCGGCCTCGCGCGCCGCCGCAGCGACCGCACGGGCGGTATCGACATCGATTGTCGAGCAGTCGATCAACAGCGCGCCCTGCGGCGCCCGGCCCAGGACGCCGGCATTGCCGAGATAGACCTCGCGCACCTGGGGGCCGGCCGGCAGCATCGTGATCACGACCTCCGCCGCGGCGATGGCTTCGGCGGCGCTGGCGGCCGCCCGCCCGCCCGCGGCCGCGAGCGCCGCGACGGCTTGCGGCACCAAATCGTAACCGGTGACTTGGTGACCGGCCTTGACCAGGTTTGCCGCCATCGGCGCCCCCATATTGCCGAGCCCGATAAAGCCGATCGCCGTCATCTGGCACCTTCCTCCGATCCCGCTCCGGTCTGACTCAGGATAAAACGTGTCCGCCGCGACCGAAAGCATGGCGCGCCCCGTCGGTACGGCGGCTGCCGCCGGCGCCGGTCAGAACCCGGGTCGCGGCGAACCTTGTCGATCGACGAGGATCGCGGGCGGTGAAGACGCCGTAAAATTAGGCCCAGTTTTGCCATGATCGGCGATTGCGGCCGGGCCGCTCGCGGCCTCTAACCAAATCGCCGAGGGTCAGCGCACCGCCCGACCCCGCTGCCCGCTGCCCGTCGCCCCGCGCCCGCAATCGCCCTCGAGCTAGAGGTCGAACCGCAATTCACGCTCGCCGAGCGGGGCAAAGTAGGCCTCAACCATTGCATCGTCGACATCGGCCAGGCTTGCCGGACGCCATTGCGGCTTCTGGTCTTTGTCGATCAGCAAGGCCCGCACGCCCTCGTAGAAATCGTGACCCGCCATGAAATGCTGGGTGAGCCGGTATTCGAGCTTGAGCGCCGCGTCGAGATCGTAGCCGCGGCCGAGAACCAGCTGGCGGAGCGTCACCTTGAGGCTGGTCGGCGATTTGGTCATCAGGCCGGCACGCGTCTCCGCGGCCCAGACGGCCTGAGCGCCGCCCGCCCCCGCCTCTGCGGCCAGGGCTGCAAGAATGGCCTCAATTGTCGCGCCGGCAAAGGCGCGGTCGATCGCCGGCTGCAAGGCGGCCAACGGGGGCGGGCCCGGGTCGCCAGCAAAAGCGGCCAGCACCGCCTCAACCTGAGCCGCCTCGCCGCCCGCTTCCCATCGGGTCTCGGCGAGCGTCGAGACCAGCGTTTCAACCCGGTCGGCGCCGACAAAATGGGACGCAAACCCGCAATAGAGCGCATCGGCGGCATTGAGCCGCGCGCCGGTCAGTCCGAGATAGCGCCCGATCATGCCCGGCGCCCGGTTCAGAAAGCGCGTGGCCCCGACATCGGGAAACAGGCCGATCCCGGTCTCGGGCATGGCGAACAGGGTGCGCGCGGTCGCCACCCGGTAGGCGCCGTTGACCGAAATGCCGGCCCCGCCGCCCATCGTGATGCCGTCGATGATTGCAATATAGGGTTTCGGAAAACGGTGGATGGCGCGGATCAGCCGGTATTCCTCGGCAAAGAACACCGCGGTCAGATCGGGGGCGCCGGCAATCCCGCGCCCGGCCTCGTAAACCGCGCGCACATCGCCGCCGGCGCAAAAGGCGCGCCCGCCAGCACCGCGCACCACGACGGCATGCACCGACGGGTCGTCCGCCCAGGCGGCAAATTCCGGCGCAATATGGCGGTAATTGGCCAGCGTCAGGGCATTGAGGGCGCGCGGGCGGTTGATCGTCAGGCTCGCCAGCCCGCCGTGACGGGCGAGAATGATCTCGTCCTGCGCCATCATCGCCGTCCCGCCGGGTCGGGCCGGGCGCCGCCGGCGCTTGTCAAGGGCGTGTCTGGCGGCGCAAGCAGCTTGCGAAAGATGTGAGCGGTGGCCGACCGCGAATAGCCGATCGCCTCATAAAACGCGTGCGCCGGGGCGCGGGTTATGTTCGAGCTCAGCACGACCGAGCGGCAGTCACGCTCCGCACCCCACGCCTCGGCGGCGCGCATCAACCGGCGACCGACCGCGGACCGGCGGAAATTCGCCTCGACGACCAGCGCCTGAACCACCGCTTCGCGCGGATTTTCGATCGCCGGGCGGGCGAATACGTGCATCAGGCCGACGATCCGTCCATCGGCTTCGGCAAGGATCACGGCGTGGTCCGGCGCCGTTGCGACCGCCCACCACCGGCGTTCCAATTCGTCTGCGGTCATCTCGTAGCCGAGCTGCGCCAGCAGCGGCGCGCAAGCCGCTCCATCGGCGCGGTCATCGCGCGCAGTCGCACCGCACCGGTTGCCGGCGCCCGCCGCGGGGCGGGTTCAGGCATTTCCCGGACCGAGCAGACGGCGGGCGATGATCACCCGCATGATCTCGTTGGTGCCTTCGAGGATCTGGTGGACGCGCAAATCGCGCAGATAGCGCTCGACCGGGAAGTCCTTCAGATAACCGTAGCCGCCAAGCAATTGCAGCGCCTCGTTGGCGACGTGAAACCCGGCATCGGTGGCAAAGCGCTTGGCCATCGCGCAATGCATCGTCGCCTGCGGGTCGGCGGCGTCGAGACCGGCAGCGCCGCGCCAGACCAAGAGCCGCGCCGCGTCGAGGTCGGTCGCCATGTCGGCGAGCCGGAATTGCAGGGCCTGAAAATCGGCGAGCCGCTGCCCGAACTGGCGGCGCTCGACGAGATGTGCGCGCGCCGTTTCAAGACAGGCCCGCGCCCCGCCCAGCGAACACGCGGCGATGTTGACCCGGCCGCCGTCGAGGGCGGCCATCGCGATCTTGAACCCGTCGCCTTCGGCGCCAAGCCGGTTGGCGATCGGCACCCGGCAATCCTCGAACATGACCATCGCGGTCGGCTGGCTGTTCCAGCCGAGCTTGCGTTCCTTCTTCCCGAAGGAGAGCCCGGGCGTGCCCTTTTCGACCAGCACGCAGGAAATGCCGCGCGGCCCGTCGCCGCCGGTCCGCACCATCACGGCGTAGAGGTCGCTCATGCCGCCGCCGGAAATGAAGGCTTTGGTGCCGTTCAGGATGTAATCGTCGCCGTCGCGCCGGGCGCGGGTCTGCAGCGCCGCCGCGTCGGAGCCGCTGCCGGGCTCGGTCAGACAGTAACTGGCAAAATGCTCCATCCGCGTCAGTTTTGGCAGAAACCGGGCGCGCTGCTCGCGGCTGCCAAAGCGATCGAGCATCCACCCAACCATATTGTGGATCGACAGATAGGCCGCGGTCGAAACACAGGCGGCCGCCAATTCCTCGAACAGGATCGCGGCGTCGATGCGACCGAGCCCGCTGCCGCCGAACTCCTCGCCGACATAGATTGCGGCAAAGCCCAGCGCCGCCGCGCGCCGCAGGGCCTCGACCGGGAATTCCTGCCGCTCGTCCCAACCCGCGGCATGGGGCAGCCATTCTTCGCGAGCGAAATCGCGCGCGGTTTCCTGAAACGCCTGCTGCGCTTCCGACAGCGTGAACTCCATCGGACGAATATAGCCGGCGCCGGCCGGGCGGCAACCGGTACTCGCGCGCCGCCTGATGCGCCGCGCCGAACGCGGTCAATCCGCCGGGAACTCGCAGAAATGCTTTGACAGCGCGAGACCCTGACGCTGGTAGGAGGAACCGATCGCGCGACCGTAAAGCTTGTCGGGCCGGGCAATCAGCCGCTCGTAAGCAAGTCGGCCCACGACTTGCCCGTTCTCGATCAGAAACGGCACCTCATGCGAGCGCACTTCGAGCACCGCGCGGCTGCCGCTGCCGCCGGTCTCGGCGGTGCCAAAGCCGGGATCGAAAAAGCCGGCGAAATGGACCCTGAACTCGCCGACAAGGGAATGGTAGGGGCGCATTTCGGCGGCGTGATCGGCCGGCACCGCGACCGCCTCGCGCGAGGCTAGAATGTAGAAATCGTGCGGATCGAGCACGATGCCCGCCGCGCCGGCTTTGCCCGCGGCATGATGGGCGTGGACCGGCTCCCAGAAATCGCGCGGATCGTAGTAGCGAACCCGGTCGACATCGATCAAATCGGTGTGCCGGCGGGCCTTGTAGCCGACCAGCCGGTCTTTTCCATGCCCGGCGACATCGACGGTAAAGGCGAGACCGTCTCGGATCGCCTCGCGCGCCGGAGTCGGCCCTTCCGCCGTCTCGACCAGACCGACCTCCTCGTGCAGGCGGCGCAAAGCGGTGTCGCTGAAGGCGGGCGAGCCGCGTCGGATACGCAATTGCACCAGGCTCGACCCGGTACGCACCAGAATGCTGAACGAGCGCGGTGAAATCTCCGCATAGAGCGGCCCCTTATAGCCCTCGCGCACGCGGTCGAATTCGGCGCCGTAATCGGTGATCACGCGGGCGAACACGTCGAGCCGGCCGATCGAGCTTTTCGGGTTGGCAAGGGCGGAGGTGCGCTTGCGCAGCGCCAGATATTCGAAGAGCGGGATGATGTAGACGCAGTCCTTTTCGAGCACCGCCCCCTG
>JAJPIH010000024.1 GCA_021324875.1 Alphaproteobacteria bacterium | reverse complement strand
GTGGCGGCGACCAGCGAGACTTGGCTGGTGCTGCGCTTGCTCGGCAGCGCGCTTTCGTTCAAGACGGTTCTGGTGCTCGACAGCCTGCTTTACGCAGTGCGCACCTTTGCCGCGGTCATCCCGAGCGCGTTCGGCGTGCAAGAGGGCGCTTATATTCTGATCGGCGCCGGTTTCGGCCTGGCGCCGCAGACGGCGCTGGCGGTGTCGCTGGTCAAGCGGGCTCGCGACCTGGCGATCGGGTTGCCGGCGCTGGCCGTGTGGCAGGCGGTCGAGGGGGGCCGATTGTGGCGGCGCCGGACAACCGCCGCCGAAACGCCGGTCCGGCCGGCGGTGCGCCGCGATGTGTGAAAGGAGCCAAACTTGACCGAGCCGCTTCCGCTACTCTACATCGGGCGCCATGGCGAGACCGCGTGGACCCTTTCGGGCCAGCACACCGGCCGCACCGACCTGCCATTGACCGAAAACGGCGAGCGCCAGGCGATGGCTCTCGGCCGGCGCTTGCACGGGCTCGACTTTGTCAAGGTCTTGACGAGCCCGTCGCAGCGTGCGGTGCGGACATGCGAACTCGCCGGCTTTGGCGCCTTGTCCGAAATCGATCCCGATCTCGCCGAATGGGATTACGGCGATTACGAGGGCCGGCGCACCGCCGAGATCCTGGCCCAGCGCCCGGATTGGCAATTGTTCCGCGACGGATGCCCGGGCGGCGAAACGCCGGAAGCGATCGGGGCCCGCGCCGACCGCGTTATCGCCCGTCTGCGCGCCATCGGCGGCAATGTGCTCGTCGTGTCAAGCGCGCATTTTTCGCGGGTGTTGACCGCGCGCTGGCTCGGGCTGCCGCCGGCGGGCGGGCGCTATTGGTGGCTCGGCACGGCGAGCCTCAGCATTCTCGGTTACGAACACAATTTCGGCGAGCCGGTGATCCGGCTGTGGAACGACACCAGCCATCTCGCCGCTCAGGCCCGCTGACCCGCGAGCCGACGAGGAAGAACGCAACCGGCGCCGCGGTCCGCGCCGTTCATCAGCGCGCGCTTTTTACTCGCCGGCCGGGGTATGCACGGGCTGCAGGACTTTGCGCGCTTTGCGCGCCTTGCGCGCCTCGTCAAAGCGCTGCAGCACGACAAAAAACGACGGCACGAACAGCACCGCCAGGCAGGTCGAGGCGATGATGCCGCTCAACACCGACACCCCCAGCGAAATCCGCGAGACCGCGCCCGCACCGGTCGCGAACACCAGCGGCAGCACCCCCATGCCAAAAGCGAACGAGGTCATCAGGATCGGCCGAAAACGGGTGCGCGAGGCCTCGATTGCGGCATCGAGGATCGGCACGCCGCGGATCATGCGGCCCTCGCGCGCCACCTCGACAATCAGAATGCCGTTTTTGGCCGACAGCGCGATCATCAAGATGAGCCCGATCTGGGTATAGAGGTTGTTGGCGAGACCAAGGCTGGTCAGCGCCACGACCGGACCCAACAGCGCCAGCGGCACCGCCGACAATACCGCCAGCGGCAATATCCAGCTTTCATATTGGCCGGCCAGGCACAGATAAACCAGCAACACCGATAGACCAAACAGGTAATAAAGCTGGTTGCCGGTCAGTTTCTCCTGGTAGGACATCGCCGTCCATTCATACGATATGCCGTGCGGTAGACTGGTGTTGGCGATGTCCTCCATCGTCGCGAGCGCCTGGCCGGAACTGTAGCCGCGCGCCGGGGTGCCGATAATCGTCGCCGATGGATAAAGGTTGTAGAGCGTGATCAGCGGCGGCGCCAGTGTCGAGCTCAGATGCGCGACCGCGCCGATCGGCACCATCTGGTTGTCCTGGCTGCGGACATAGAGGTTGAGCAGGTCGTCGGGGTGCAGGCGATATTTCGAATCGGCCTGCATATAGACCTGGAACACTTGGCCGTATTTGTAGAACTCGTTGACGTAGGTCGAGCCGAGATACGAGCTCAGCGCATCGAACACATCGCCGACCGACACCCGCAAGGTTTCGGCGCGATCGCGGTCGACGGTCACCGCGACTTGCGGCGCGCCCGGGCGAAAGGTCGTCAAGACATGCTGCAATCCCGGGTTGGCGTTGGCCTTTGCGACAATCGCATTGGCCGCGTCGCTTAGCTTTTGATAGTCAAAGCTGCCGCCCAACAAAACCGTTTGCATCTGAAAGCCGCCGGCGTTGCCGATGCCCTGGATCGGCGGCGGCGCCAGCACAAACAGCCGGCCATCGGGGGCAGCGTTGAGCTTGTCTTGCAGGTGCTCAGCGATCGACAGGATATCGGTGCCCTGCGCCTTGCTGCGCTGGTCCCAGGGCTTGAGCACGACAAAGCAGACCCCGGCATTGGGCAGGTCGGCGAAATTGTCGAGCGCCGACAGGCCCGAGATCGCGATAACCTGCTCGACGCCGGGTGTACCCAGCGCCAGCTGCGTGGCGTTGGCGAGGGCGTCGCGCGTGCGGCCGAGCGAGGCGGCGTCGGGCAATTGCGCGGCAATCATCAAATAGCCCTGATCCTCGTTCGGGATGAACGCGGTCGGCAGGCGCGCGATGCCCCACACCGCGACAACCGCAAGCGCGACCCCGATCAAGACGATAAGCCCCGCATGGCGCACTATGCGCCCGATCAATCCGGCGTAGGACCGTTCCGCCGCGCCATAGGCGTGTTCGAAGCCGCGGAAAAAAAAGTTGCGTTCGGCGACCGGCTTGGGCGTGCGCAGCCACAG
>JAJPIH010000256.1 GCA_021324875.1 Alphaproteobacteria bacterium | reverse complement strand
TGACATCGGACGCCACCGAGATGGAGGGGTTCGGGGTTTATATCGACCCGGCGACCGGCGCGGTGACCCGCGCCATCCTCCGCGCGAGCCCGGCCTTTGGCCTCAGCTGCGGCAACGCCCCCTGTCGGCACTACACGATCCACGGGCCCGGCTGTTCGACCGGGCGGGACACGCCGACCGTGCTCTCCAGCGATCTTGATACGCCCGGAACGGCCAAAATCACCAACCCCGGCTCGGGCTGCGAGATGCAGGGGTCGGGTGCGGCGACGGCCTCGGTCAACCGGGCGCTAGTGAACGGGCCGTTCACCGCCGCCAATCACTGCGGCATTGTCAGACGCTATCTCGAGGGCCCGGTCGCCGACGGCTGGGAGGTGGCTTGCGCCTTCGCCGACGACCGCAGCGGGCAGCAATGGGGCTTCCCGTTCCCGATCATGCGCGCCTGGGTCGAGGCCTGGAAGAATGCCGACGGCTCGGTCTACGCGATCCGCGCCACCGCCATGGTCAGCGAGGACCAGTATGTGCCGAAAGGCGCTTGGCAATCCTATACCTATGATGTGCAGTGGTATGACGGCGCCGCGCCCGGCGCCTCGACCTGCATCCGCTGCGTCAACGATACCGGCTATCCGATCGCCGGCGTGACGACCTATCTGCCGCTGCAGCGGGTCGAGCAAACCGACGACGGCGCGGCGATGGTGTTCGGACCGAGCGCCCAGATGGACTGGGTGGCGGTCGACGCCGGCGGTTCGATCGGCCGATCGGCGGCACTCGGCGCTGGCTTGAATGCGGTCGTGCCGACCATGAACCCGGCCGACAAGGCACGCTTTAAGGCGGCGCAAGTCATCGAACCGATCGACGACGCCATCCGGTTGTCGGAGCCGATCGTGACGCGCCATCCCAACAATGTCGCCCATTACCAAAGCATCGACGACCTGCCGGTGTTCAATTCGAATACGCTTGACGGCCTCGATTGCGTCTCGGGCTGGGGAACGGCCGGCAATCATTGCTGGTTCGCGCCGGTCCCGTCGAAGGGTGTCGACCATTACTGGGCAACGACCCAAGCCGCCGACCACGGCGCGTCGTGGCTGCAGAGCTATCGGGTGGCGACGGCGGCGCAATTTTCCTGCCAGGCCGGGGTGTATGAGAATGACACCCGCCAGCCGGTCAATTTTCTGCCGGCTTCGCTGTTCACGCCGCCGGCGGCGATGACCGCGCCGGTGCGCGCCAATCCGACGATTTTTACCGTCAACGGCAATATCTATGACATGGCCAACAACGCCCCGATCTGCCAGACCTTCGAGGCTGCTTCGCGGGTCGGCGGAAACCCGAGCCAGTGGGACCATTACACGGTCTATGCGCGCTATCTCTATCTGATCGAGGGCGAGGAGTGGGAATTGGCGGCGATCGATGCCGCGACCTCGAACATGTTGATGACCCGCTTCACGCCGGGCGGGTTCTCCACCCGGTTTGGCGGCCGCACCTATTACACCATGTCGTTCGGGGTGTCGTCGCGGGCGACGGCATGGATGCTCAACCCGCTCCAGGAGGCGTGCAAGTTTCTGCCGCCGGCCACCGTCGCCGCGCAATATTATTGCTTTATTCTGTTCGATCAGACCTACCATCAGCAGCGCGCATTCTATAGTTTTGTCGGCGATTACAAGAACAATCACGGAGACACCGTTTCCAAACCCGCCGATTATTCACAGAACGGATTTCCGCTGGGCCGCTTGCGATTGCCGGGAGAAGCAACGCCCCGCTCGAATATGCGCAACCCTTCCAGGACCTTTACTTGTCGATCGTGCTGCTCGACGGCGCGATGTTGTTTCAGGGCGAAAGCCAAGACCTGGATTTTATCGTGGACAAAGACGTGCATAATTACGTCCTTGCCAATATCGCCGAAAATTGTCTGTACAACGCGATCAACGAGATCCTGATTTTTGCCGACGACAAAATGTACCCCAATCCCGGCTGGCAAGCCGACACGGCCAAGCCACAGCGCTACAATGTGTTTCCGACGCGGCCGGAACCGGTGTTCGAAACCTTTGCCGGGCAGCAGGCAATCGAAATCTACCCTTTCTGGTTCCAGGCCCGGGCGCATGCCAGCGCCACGGTCGCACCCGGTGAGACCCGCATCCCGGTCGACAGTCTCGCCAATATCGCGGTCGGGCAGATTATCGACGATTGCGGCGCCACCGCTTACGAGCATTGCGGCATCGAGGGCGGCACGACCGGTGCGATCCCGCACTATTTCTACGTCGCGACGACCTCGTGCGCGAACCGCACCGGGCCGTGCGCGGGCCCGGGCACGATCACCATTGCCTGCGGCAAATCGGATGGTTGCTCGGCGCCGGCGGTTACCGGACCGGGGATCAGAAACGGCGATCTGCTGGTCTTCAGCTTGCGCCTCGATTGGCCGACCAGCGTCTTCAATTACCAGCAGAACCCGCCGACCGCGCCGATGCCGGCCGGAACCCTGGTCAAGCCGATGACCGGCGGCTGGACCAATGTCGGCTACAGCAACAAAGGCG
This sequence comes from Alphaproteobacteria bacterium, assembly GCA_021324875.1. Lineage (GTDB taxonomy): Bacteria > Pseudomonadota > Alphaproteobacteria > ATCC43930 > CGMCC-115725 > AP-15. The sequence goes on along the minus strand of JAJPIH010000256.1, from coordinate 7,124 downwards.
CGTTCCCGCCGCCCTCGACGCCACAGGTCTCGAGCCTGGTCAGCGAGCCCGGCTATGTGTTCTGTCCCGATCCGGCCGATCCGCATGGCAGCGTCGCCTATATCAACCGCCCGGGAACGCGGTGCAGCGACACCGCCGCCCGCATCACTTTTGCGGCAAACACCGCGCAGACTTGGGGCTTTGCCACCCCGGCGAACCTGACCTGCCCCGATCGCGGCCGCAATTGGGGCAATAGCGGCTTCGGCGCCGCCGACCGGATAAACGAAACCTACGCGGTGGCAAAGCTGGCCAATGCCATTCTCGGCGAGACCCCGGTCACCACAATCGCCTTGGCAAAGCTCGCCCCGCTGTTGCCGGATGCGGAGGTCTATCGGACCGAGACGCTATCGACCTATTGGGCCTTCAGCCGCAGCTTCGCGCCGGGGCCGTAGGCCGCGCGCCGATCGGGGCTGAGCGGCCTCCGCCGTCGGGCCGCCGGTATCCGTGCCGCATTGAGAGCGGGTCAATCGAGCGCGCGAGGAACGTCGATCCGGCGGATCTGCCGCCCCAGACCTAACGGCGTGGCGACAAAGTTCCGCCATTGGCCGGTTTTGCCAAGCATCCATAATGCGCCCGAGTTTTGCGCGCGGCCGTGCAGAAAGTCTTCGAGCGCAGCAGTGACCGCGCGCCAATCAAAAAGCGGGCTGTCGCGCAGCGCCGCGATCCCGGCCTGCAGCGCCTCGGCAATCGCCGGTTGCCGATACACCTGCTCCCAATCACGGCCCGGACGAACCGCCGGGGGCGGCGGCGGACCGAGCCGGCGCAGCGCCCGCACCACGGCGCGCGCCGGCGGAAACCAAAACTGGTTGCGCCACCGCTGAGCCGGCTCCGCGTCGCTCGGTCGGGGCAGTCTGCCGGTGCTGAAATCGGGGATTTCGGCCAAGCCGCGCCCGAGCGTGGCGTAGAGCTGAAGAACCGCGCGGTCGCGATGGCGATCGGCCGGGTGGGTCGAAGCATACCAATCCCATACCGCGTGATGGAACGCCGGCGAGGCGACGTCGATTTCCTCGATCCAGCCGAGAAAGTTGCCGAAATAGATCTGCCGGGCGACCTGCGACATGATCAGTCTCTCGAAGGTGAGATCGAAGCCGTCGATCACCAGGGGCTCCACCCGCTCGGCCAGTGCGGCCAGCTGACGGCGGAGCGCCTCCCGTCCCTCGGCGGAAAGCAATGCGATAATCGCGCGTTGCAGACGCAACGGAAAATCATTGTAGCGGTCGAAGTAATGAGCTTTTCGGCCCATCAACCGGGCAAGGGTTGTATGGAGATCGGGATAGCGCTCCCACCTCCCGGCCGCCCATCCGCGGAAAATCGTGTTGTGAAAATAGCCGTGGGTTAGCGCCGCAATCCCGGCCCGCCGCCATTGGCTTGCCATGCCGAGATTGTTGACGAGCGGCGAATGGTGGGCGGCGCCGGTGACGAGATAGCCGTATTGCATCCGCGCGCAGTAGTCTTCGGCGCGAAACGGCAGCAATGCCAAGTCGGCGCCGCAGGCGGCGGCCACACGCTCGGTGATCAGCGTTTCTTCCGGATACCAATCGATGGTCATGACCTTGCGCGCGCCTTCGGCGAGACCCAGGATCAGCCGCGAATCCAGCCCGCCGCTCAGCAACAGCCGGCCTTGCGGATCGGTCCAGGTGTCGCGGATTGCGGTTTCGAGGGCGGCGCGCAATCGCGCTGCGGCGTCGGGTTGCGGCCGGGCGGCGGGTCCGAGCGGAACGGTCGTGCCGATCCGCCGGGTGGTCCTTCCGCCGCTAATCTCGACAATTTCGCCGGGCAAGAGCTGCTCGGCGCCGAGGATCGTCGTCCCCGGGGAATAAAGCGATCCCAGCACCGCCGCTTCGAGCAGATTTGGCCAGTCGCATTCAAGACCGCTGCGGTTGGCGACAATGGTCGCCAGCTTGTCGGCGAACAGCGCGCGGCCGTCGCGGGCGTGAAAGAACACCGGACGGGTGCCCAACGGGTCGACAAACACACAGACCCGCGCGGAGCCTTCGTTCCCGGCGTCCTCGATCTCAAATCCGCGAAAACTGCCGGTGCGGTCGGGCAGCCAATCCCGCGCGGTTTCGCCGGCCAGCGGGGCACGGTCGGGCTCGCCCTCGATGAACAACAGTCGGTTCGGTCCCTCACGCACGATCAACTGACGGCTGCCAGGCCAGCGCGCCCAACCGGCCCGGACCGTGGCGAATTGGCATGCGCCCAGCCGTTCGCAATCGGCGAGATCAATCAGCCGGAGCGGCTGGGCGTCGCCGGCATCGCGGCCGGTCAGCACCTCGATCACAAACCCGGCCAATCGCGGGGGTCCCTTTTGTCAGGCGGCGCCGCGAATGATTTGCAGCAGGCGGGCCGGTGCCGGTCGGTTGAACGTCATGGTCATGACCGCATAGGTCAGCGCACCCACCCCCACCGTTGCGGCCAGGCGGGTGACGGCGGGGAGATCGGCGAACAATGCCGATCGCGCCCCGACAACCGCCGCATACATGACCGCGGCGGCCACGACCGAGGGCAGGCAGACCGAGACGATCGGGGCATAGCCCGCCCCCGCGACGCGGATCGTGCGGTCGAAGTTGATCAGCGTCGAGACCAGGATGCCGATCAGCGCCGCCACGCACACCCCGGTCAAACCCCAGCGGATCCCGACCAGCACCGCGGCCGGCACAATACACGCCGTGGTCACGGTATTCTTGAGGGTCACCTCGGGTCTTCCGGTGCCGGTGACGAGCGGATAAAGCAGCATCGTAAACGCGCGAAACGGAACGCCGATCGCGACAATCTGCAACACCGGCGTTGCCGCCTGCCATTTCGCGCCGAGCACCACCGTGGTGAAATCGGCGGCGACGGCCGACATCCCCCAGCATGTCGGGAAAAAGATAAACGAGGCAAGCCGCAGGCTCTCCAGCAAATATTTGATGACGGTCTCGCGGTCGTCTTGCACCCGGGCATAGGTTGCGAATGCAAGCTGTTGGATCATCTGCATCGCCTTGGTCACCGGCAGCGTGGCGAGATTGGCGGCGACCGAGTACAGACCAAGGGCATGGTCGCCGAGGAACTTGCCGATCAGGGCGCTGTCGACGTTTTGCGTGAAATACCAGACAATACTGGCGCTGCTAATCTTGATCCCGAACGAGAAGACGCCGTGCAGCCCGGAAAATCGGAACAGCGGCGGCAGGCGAAAACGCGTCACCGCGAGCAGACCAAGCGTGTTGCACAGCGATTTCATCAAGGTGCCGAAGACCAGCGCCCATACGCCCAGACCGCGCAGCGCCAAAACCAGCACCAGCAGCGAACCGATGATCGTCGCGACAAAATCGATCAGCGAAATCGCCTTGAAATTCAGTTCGCGCCGCAGCAGAACCCCGGGCACGGCCGCCAGCGCCTCCAGCAGCATCGTCGTCGCAAAGACCCGGGTGACGGCGACCAGCTGCGGCTCGCCAAAGAACGCGGCATAGGTCGGCGCGCCCAGAAACGCCACGGCGTACAGAAAGCCATTGGTCAGCAGCACCAGCCCGAACACTTTGCGGACCAGCTCGCGGTCGATCTCCGGGCGCTGGATCAGCGAGGGAATGGCGCCCAGATCGTTGACCAGGCCGAACAGCGCCATCAGAATCGCCACCAGCCCCATCAAGCCATAATCGGAGGGGCGCAACAGCCGCATCACGAAGATCGTGATCAGCCAATTGCCCAGCTGCGCACTGATCCGCCCCGCGGCATTCCAGCGAAATGCGTGCAAGACTTGTGCAGAGACGGTCATCGTCGTGCCATCTGCAACCGGAACCGGTGGATGCGCCGAGCTCAGAAACAGCGGGCCGGCCGCCGCGGCTCGCTACTCGCCCAGCCGATTGCAATCGTGGCGAACCGTGGTTTGCGCATCTTAAGGGATCATCCGCGCAAAAGGCATCATCTCGACAATCGAGAATGATCGCGCCTATCGGTGTCGATGTCGTTACCACGCGCGATGCGGTCGTGCGGCCCGGCCGGCTGACACCCGGGGAAAATCGCCTGCGGCCGCGGTCGGCGGCACGCCCGACGGGGCGCGGTGGCATCGCCGCGCGGCTGGGCCGCAAATCGCGGCGGTGTGGGGCAAGATGATGCCGCCGCCGCGGCGCGATGATAAAAGGCGCGACGCCGCGACAGCGGCCCTGTCCTCGAGGGAGATGACGTAAATGGCGCCGCGCCTCGGATATCTGTTGCCAACCCGCGAAGCGATCATGCGCGGCCGCCCCGAAACCGGGCCGTTGCTGGCATTGGCCGAGCGCGCCGAGGGGCTGGGCTATGACGCGGTCTGGGTCGGCGATTCGCTGCTCGCCCGCCCGCGCCATGACCCGTTGACCCTGTTGGCTGCGGTCGCGGCGCGGACCCGCCGGGTCATGGTCGGCACCGCCGTCTTTCTGCCGGCCTTGCGCAACCCGGTGGTGCTCGCTCACCAGCTCGCGACCCTCGATCGGGTCAGCGAGGGGCGGCTGGTGCTCGGCGCCGGCATCGCCACCGACGTCGCCAATATCCGCGCCGAATTCGCCGCCGCCGGCGTCCCGTTCGAGGGGCGGGTCGGGCGGATGATGGAAGGGCTGCGGCTGATGCGCGCGCTGTGGACCGGCGCGCCGGTCGATTGGAATGGCCGCTGGCAGGTCAGCGGCGCTGTCCTGGGGCCCACCCCGCATCGTCCCGGCGGTCCGCCGATCTGGGGTGCGGGTTCGGTGCGCCCGGCGTTTGAGCGCGCTGCGCGCCATTTCGACGGCTGGTTTGCCAACGAGCCCGATGTCGGGCGCTGGGCCGGGCAATGGCGCGAGGTGCAGGAAATCCTGCGCGAGGCCGGGCGCACCCCGGCAAACTTCGCGGCCGCGAATTACGTCACCCTGGCGCTCGACGAGGACAGCACGGCGGCCGAGCGGCGCATCGACGCGTTTCTCGAGAGCTATTACGGTCAGCCGGCCGCGGTAATGCGCCGCCGCCAGGCGTGCTTTGGCGGACCGCCCGCGGCCGCGGCCGAGTGGCTTCAAGCTTATGCCGCCGCCGGGGTCAGCGATTTTGTGATCCGCTTCACCGGCGACCACGAACCGCAGCTCGAGGCGACCGCGGCGTTGCGCCAGCGGCTCGGCTGGTAGGCTGCGTGCCGGTCAGCGCGGGACCATCAGCTGCAGGCGGTGGCCGTCGGGGTCGCGAAAATAAATGCAATGGTCTTCGCCCGGCCGGCCGCTGACCGCGACGCCATGCCGTTCCAACTCCGCCTTCAACGTCTCATAGCTGCCCGCGGCGACATTGAGCGCCAGATGATTGAGATCGCCGCCGGCCGCCGGCGTCTCGCCGTCCCGCTCGAACAGGGCCACACCCTGGCTGCCGGCATGCATGAACACGCGGCCGCCGCCCTCGCGATAGACCTTCATGCCGAGGATCTCGGTATAGAACTTGGTCGATCGCGCCACGTCCCGACAATGCAACACGATGTGATCGATGCCGCTGGTCTCGATCATCTTCCTCTCCTCCCGGTCCAGATAATCGGCGGCACGGGACGCCGGTCTGGGGGCCGCGCGGCCCGACCGCTGGTGCAGACTCGCGCCGGCCGCGCCCGATGTCCAGCCTGTCGCGATCGGCCGTGGCGCGCAGTACCGCCCCCGCCCCGCTGGCGGAGGCCGATAACCGCCCGCTATTTTTGTCGCCTCGGCAAGCCCGGCAAATTCGCATTGACGCCCGCGCCGGATGCGACTATCTGCGGCCAAGGTCGTGGCGCTGAGCGTCGGACCGTTAGCAGACAACTGCATGCGAAAGATGGGACCTCGATCTAGCAACGCTCCCGCGGAGCCTCCCAGTCGCCGCTGCGCGATGGGCTCCTCGGGCCACCCGCCCCGGGTGATGAGACGGGGTCCCGCAAGCGGGCTGGCGCCGCCGAACCGGTAATCGCCGCCCGCGGCTGAGGGCCGCCTCCTCCGCCCGGGGCCGGATCACGACCGGACCGGGAACGGAGGGAAGAAACATGGCTGCCCTGGTAAGGCACGACACCAGCACCGAGCTCGCCGACGGCCGTCGGCGAGGCGATGACCAGATCACGCAGCTTTACGACGCGCTCGATCGCGTCGATGCCTTGCGCAATCCTCGCACCGCCCGCCTGCTGACCGCCGGCCGCGCCAAAATGGCGCAAAAGCTTCTCGAGGAAGCGGGCGAGGTGGCGCTTGAAGCGGTGCTCTGCAGGCCGCGCGCGGTCGTCCGCGAGAGTGCGGATCTGATTTACCACCTGACCGTGCTGTGGCGCGACTGCGGCATCTCCCCCGAGGCCGTATGGGCCGAGATGCGCGACCGCGCCGCCGCGCTCGGGATCGCGGAAAAATTGCCGAAGAGCCCGGCTTGTCCGGCAACCTCGGCCGGCGGGGGGCGATGATGACGGCGGTCAGCGAGGTCACGACCGCAGCCCGCGGCGCGGTGCTCGACGACGCCCATCTCGGCGACATCCGAGGCGCGCTCGGCACCATCGCCCAGGACGAGGGGGTGCGCGGCCGCGGCTGGCGGCAGCGGCTATGGACGCTGTTGGCGATCCTCGGCCCCGGCCTGATCGTGATGGTCGGCGACAACGACGCCGGCGCGTTCGGCACTTACACGCAGGCCGCACAGGATTACGGCACGACGCTGCTGTGGACATTGCCGCTGCTGATCCCGGTGCTGTATGTCAACCAAGAAATGGTTTTGCGCCTGGGAGCGGTGGCCGGGGTCGGTCACGCCCGGCTGATCCTCGAGCGCTTTGGCAAATTCTGGGGGGCGTTCAGCGTCATCGACCTGTTTTTGCTGAACGCGCTGACCATCGTCACCGAATTTATCGGCATCAGCCTGGCGCTCGGCTATCTCGGCCTGCCCAAGGAGCTGGGCGTGGCCGCCGCCGCGCTGATCATCATCGCCGCCGCCGGAACCGGCGATTTTCGCCGCTTCGAGCGGTTTGCGCTGCTGTTGTGTTTCGGCAGCCTGTTGCTGGTGCCGATCGCGCTCTGGGCGCATCCGCCCTTGGGTCAGATGGCGCGCGATGCGCTGCTGCCGCAATTGCCGGCCGGCGGCAAACTGGGCGAAGTGATGCTGCTGATCATTGCCATTGTCGGCACGACGGT